>NZ_JAWOBM010000075.1:0-27094 GCF_046498025.1 Halorubrum sp. | reverse complement strand
GGACGACAACCAAGGTGTATGCCCTCCAACTCAAACGACGACGAGACCGGCCGGTCACCGATCGTATTAGCTGGCCTTTCAGCTCTCGGTATCGCGTTCGTGATCGCTGGTGTGGGGCTGTATTACGGGCTCGCAGTCGATTCGATGCGGGTATTCAACGCTGCAGCGGCGGCGATTTTCGTGTTACTGGCCGTTTCGATGGCCATCATCATACGGAGTGAGCCGCTCTTCTCCCGAGAAAACGCGGTGATTTCGTTTTTCGTGTTCACTGCTATGGCACTCTTCTTCGGATTGAGCACGTTCACTACGCTCCCGTTTCCCGTGTTGGTTGGGGCCCTCATCTTCGTTGGCGTAATCCTTCCCGGTCTCGTGCTTCAGTATGGACCCTCAGTTATCAATTAAGATCGAACTCATCGAGGAAGTTCCGAACACGTCACCGTGTCGGTACCGAATCGCGGACAGCAATGTCGTCCGCGAGCTCTTCGAGCTGAACAGCGCGCTCAACAGCGTCGGCGAACCATCAGTTGGTGCTACAGTCAGACCCGACCGCGCTCAATATAGGGTTTCAGCAGAGCCGAAGCACTCAAAAAAGACTGATAACCGTGTTGAGAACGGGGATAGCGACAACGATCCCTGCGACACTAGCTGAGCGTTGAATGTCCACATTTCGAGCATGTTTGATGGCGTACGTGAGAATATATCCAACCCAAACATAACCGATGAGACCAACGACAGTATTGAACAGAAGCAACCAAGGCGGAAGTTGCATCTGAGTCACTGTCATTGACGGTGGATTTCCGGCGAACGCTACGCTCCAAAGGGTGATCGTCGAAATAGTGTTCACGAACAAGAGGGGGAGTAAAGCCCACCCGATATTCGCGGCAGTTTGGGTGATTGAACCATTCCCACCGACGATTGCGGTCAGAAGATACACGATGACTGTTGATACAATCCAAATGCCAGCAGCACCGATTAGACCGCCGAGGAGAATCGAGATCACGAGCGTCTCTGTCGTGATTTCGACCGAAGTAACTTGATCCACATACGGTGCCGCACTTGCAACAGCGACGACACCTGTAAACAGTAAAATTATCGAAGCACTGGCAAGTGACGGAGAGCGTTGAGCGAAGAACTCACCAGGGCCGAATAACGGCGTGGAGGGCATCAATTATTATACATTTCGGCGCGATCAAAAGTCTACTGGTCAGAGAGAGCCATCCTGTATCAATAATTGAATCTCGATAGAATTCGGATATTCTCTCCGATCACCTGAGAGGAATGAGTCAATCGGCGATTGATTTTCTCTCCGTGCGCCAGTTTGGATGTACGCGAACCCCACCGATGGACCAGTGGACGATCACCTATCGAACGAAAGCACGCGCCTCGCACTATTACGGCGTCTACCTCGACGCTGTCATGCGATTAGAACGATACGGGCGCGACGGGATTTGAACCCGCGGCATCTTGGTCCGGAACCAAGTGCTCTGTCCGCTGAGCTACGCGCCCTCACGACGGGATATCCGCGGCGAGCGTTTAACGCTTCTGACTCGGGGTGTCGGGCGCGGTTCACTACGCCTGTCGCAGCTCGATACCCCCACAGTCTCGGGGTCGCACCCTAAATTATCCCGACTGATACCTTCGGCGGACAGGTTTATACCCGACAGTTCGGAGAGGAGATAGACTCACCGTGACGCTTCGTCCCACCGACCGATCCGCCGGTTCGCGGCGCGACTCCGTCTGCGGAGACGACGGGCGGACGCCGGCGGAGCGGTCGGCCGCCGCCGCGGAACCGGGTTCGGGCTCGCCCGCTGACGACGACGGCGCGAGTCGGGCCACCGCGGTCGACCGCGGCTCCGACCGCTTCGTCGCGGCGGTCGCCGTCGACGGCGAGGTGCTGTTCGCCGGGCCAGCCGTGCCGGCGGTGCTCGGCGTCGAGCGCGAGGCACTGCTCGGCGAGGACCTGCTGGATCACGTCCATCCGAACGACCGTGACCCCGTCTCCGACGCCCTCTCCGCGCTCGCGACCGAGCGCACCGTCACCCACCGGCTCCGGCGCGCGAGCGGCGGCTACGTCTGGGTCGAGTCCGTCGTCGACGAGAAGCTCGCCCCGGAGTTCGGAGGACGCGTCGTCACCGCGCGCCGCGTCGACGTCGACCGGGCCTTCCCGGAGCGGTACCGCCAGTTCCTCGAGTACGGTACCGACCTCGTCACCGTCGTCGACGCTGACGGCCGGGTCAGGTACGAGAGCCCCTCGGTCGAGGAGGTGCTCGGCTACGAACAGGGTTCGACCGTCGGCCGGTCGCCGCTCGGATACGTCCACCCCGACGACCGCGAGCGCGTGACAGAGCGGTTCTATCGCGCCCTTGCCGACCCCGCGGCGGCGCCCACCATGGAGTACCGGTACCGCACCGCCGGCGGCGACTGGGTCTGGTTGGAGTCGCGGACGCGGTCGCTGCCGGACGACCTCGCGGTCGGCACGCTCCTGATCAACTCCCGGGACGTGAGCGAGCGGAAGGCGCGCGAGCGCCGGCTCACCGACCGTAACGAGCGGCTCGACCGCTTCGCGAGCATCGTCTCCCACGACCTGCGGAACCCGCTGTCCGTGATCCGCGCGTCGATGGAGATGGCGCGGCTGAAAGAGGACACCGCTCCGCTGGCCCGTGGCGAGCGCGCGGTCGACCGGATCGACCGGCTCGTGTCCGAGCTGCTGACGCTCGCCCGGCAGGGGTCGGGGATCGACGAGCCGACCGAATTCGACCTCAACGGCGTCGTCCGCGAGGCGTGGGCGACAGCCGGGAGCGACGACGCGACGCTCGTCGTCGGCGCCGACGCCCGGGTGCACGCCGACCGCGGACGCCTGCGGCAGGCGCTGGAGAACCTGTTCCGCAACGCGGTCGAACACGCCTGTGAGACCGACGGCGGGGACCTCACCATCGTCGTGAGCGCGACCGACGAGGGCCTCCTCGTCGCTGACGACGGTCCCGGGATCGAGCCGGCGCACCGCGAGGAGGTGTTCGAGCCGGGCTTCACCACGTGCGACGACGGGACGGGCTACGGGCTCGACATCGTCCGCGAGGTCGTCGAGGCCCACGGCTGGACGGTCGAGCTCCGTCCGGGCGCGAGCGACGTCGAGCTCCCGTCAGGGATTTCGCGGCCCGGCGGCGCGTGCTTCGTCGTGGCGGCACCCGGTCCCGACGCGGTCGCGGCCACGGAGCCGTGGATCGACGGCTGAGTCGCCGGAGTCGCTCGGCGGTGAGCGACGGATTCCGGTCCCGTCCCGTCGCGTTTATTTCTCCCGACCGCCAAAGCGGACCGTGACTCCCCTCGACGTCACGATCCGCCGCGTCGAGCGCGCGGATCTCCTCTCGGTGGTGCGGATCGAACGGGCGTGTTTCTCGGACCCGTGGCCGTACGACGCCTTCGAGCGGCTGCTCGACGAGCCCGCGTTTCTCGTGGCCGAGCGCGAGGGCGAGGTCGTCGGCTACGTCATCGCCGACGCGATGCCCAACCACGGCCGCGACATCGGCCACGTCAAGGACCTCGCGGTCCACCCGGAGGCGAGAGGGGAGGGGCTCGGGCGGGGGCTCCTCCGCTCGGCGCTCGCGCGGCTCCGCGGCGTCGGCGTCGCCGTCGTGCGACTCGAGGTCCGCGAGAGCAACGCGGTCGCCAGGTCGCTGTACGCGGACGAGGGGTTCGAGCCCGTGCGACGCGTCTCGAACTACTACCGCGACGGCGAGGACGCGCTCGTCCTCGTCGTCGATCTCGCCGAGTGGACGACCGGCGCGTGAGCGTCGGCGGATCGCTCGACGTCCTCGACCTCGGCGCGCGGTTCGCTCCGTCCGAAGGCGCCCCGCGAAGTTCCGCTTTTGACAAGGCTTAGTGCCCGGGGCGCGAACCGAACGGTATGAGTTCGGTTCCCGAACGAGCGGAGATCGCCGAGGCGTACAAGTGGGACCTCCAGAGCGTCTACGAGGACGACGAGGCGTGGGAGGCGGCCTACGAGACGGTCTCGGACCGTATCGACGAGCTGCGCGCGTACGAGGGGCGCGCCACCGAAGACGCCGCGACTCTGCTGGAGCTACTCGAGCTCCGCGAGGAGATCTTCCGGGAGCTCCAGCAGGTGATGACCTACGCCCGCCTCCGCAGCTCCGAGGACACGCGGAACCAGGAGTACCAAGCGATGTCGGCGCGGGCGTCCTCGCTGCGTTCCGAGGCGTCGAGCGCGGTCTCGTACCTCGAGCCCGAACTGCAGTCGCTCACCGAGGCGGCGGTCGAGGAGTTCCTCGACGGCGAGCCCGCGCTCGAGACGTACGAGCACTACCTCGACGACGTGTTGCGGATGAAGGCACACACGCGCTCCGCGGAGGTCGAGGAGGTGCTCGCCGACCTCTCCGAGGTCACCGACGCGCCGAGCGAGATCTACTCGATGCTGACGAACGCCGACATGACCTACGGCGTCGTCGAAGATCCCGACGGCGAAGAGGTGGAGATAACGCAGTCGAACTTCACGAAGCTTCAGACGAACCCGGACCGCGAGTTCCGGCGGCGCGTGCACGAGACGTTCTACGACCAGTGGGCTGACGTCCGCAACACGGTCGGCACCTCCCTGGAAAAGGCCGTTCGCGAGCACGCGACCAGCGCCGAGATCCGCGACTACGACAGCGCCCGCGCGGCCGCGCTGGACGGCTCGAACGTCCCCGTCGAGGTGTACGACACGCTCGTCGACGCCGTCGACGACAACCTCGACGTGCTCCATCGGCACGCCAAGCTCAAAGAGGAGGCTCTCGGCGTCGACCGGCTCGAGAGCCACGACCTCTACATGTCGCTGACGGGGAACCAGGGCCCCGACGTCGCGTACGATCAAGCGGTCGAGTGGGTGACCGACGCGGTCGCGCCGCTCGGCGAGGCGTACCAGGACCGGATGGCCGAGGGGCTCGACTCCCGGTGGGTCGACGTGTACGAGAACCGCGGGAAGCGCGCCGGCGCGTTCTCCTCGGGCACGTACGACACCCAGCCGTACATCATGATGAACTACCAGGACGACATCGCCTCGATGTTCACGCTGGCGCACGAGCTCGGCCACTCCATGCACTCCGAGCTGGCCGGCGACGCCCAGCCGTGGCACGACGCGAGCTACGAGATCTTCGTTGCGGAGATCGCCTCCACGGTCAACGAGACGCTCTTGACCCACCACCTGCTCGACACCGTCGAGGACGACGAGCTGCGGACCCACGTGCTCGACGAGTACCTCGAGCGCTTCCGCTCCACGCTCTTCCGGCAGACGATGTTCGCGACGTTCGAACAGCGGATCCACGAGCGCGTGGAGGCCGGCGACGCGCTCACGCCCGACGCCTTCGACGAGCTCTACGCCGATCTGAAGGGCGACTACTACGCGCCCGCCGGACTGACCGGCGGCATCGAGCGCGAGTGGGAGCGGATTCCGCACTTCTACTTCAATTTCTACGTCTACCAGTACGCGACCGGTATCTCCGCCGCCGCCGCGATCGTCGAACGCGTCCTCGACGAGGGCGAGCCCGCCGCCGCCGACTACCGCGAGATGCTGAAGGCCGGCGGCTCCGATTACCCGCTCGAGGTCGTCGAGCTCGCGGGCATCGACATGGCCTCGCCGGACCCGATCGAGTCCGCCGTCGGCATCTACGACGACTACCTCGACGAGATCGCGACGTTGCTCGACCTGGAGTAGTCCAGTTAATTCGTTCTGACGTTCTGTTTTATAAGTGGCTCGCGGTGGCGCGTGCCTGCGAGGCCGCCTCGCGGCCGAGGAGCGCGCGCGAGGGATGCGGTGAGCGCTCGAAGAGCGCGAACCGCGAGGCTGGGGAGGTGTGAGGCGCGGTGCCGTGCGGGATGGGGAGGACTCAAAGGGGCAGCCGCGAGGACGATGCACGACGATGTAAGTACCGCAGGGAGCGAGCAGCGCGAGCGACCGAGGAACGCAACGAGTCGCGCGAGTCCTCGCGGCTGGGGCTTTGGGTGTGTTCACCGCCGAGTCACTGATCACGTATCGCCGAGCGGCTGGGGCTTTGGGCGTGTTCACCGCCGAGTCACAGTCATCGATTTATAAACCGACCACAGATACGCTCGACGAGTCTCACCCTCCCGGCACCGATTTACCGCTCCCCCACGACGCACCGATCATCATGGACGAACGCGTACGCGAACACGCGGAAGTGCTCGTCGACTGGAGCGCGCGGGTCGAGGCCGGCGACGACGTCGTCGTCAGCGTCGCCGAGGCCGCCCACGAGCTGGGCGTCGCCGTCGCCGAGGCGCTCGGCGAGCGAGGGGCGACCGTCACGACGCTGTACGGCTCCGACGAACTCTCCCGGGCGTATTTAAAAGGCGCCGAGGCGGGGGTCGACGGCAACGGAGACGGCGACGACGATAACGGCGACGGCGCCGCCGCCGACAACGCGGTCCCCACCTTCGACGACGACCCGGCGGTCGACCGCGCGATCTTCGAGGCCGCTGACGTCTACCTCCGGATCGGCGGCGGGCGCAACACCACCGCGACCGCGGACGTGTCGAGCGAGACGCGACAGGCGTACGCGAAAGCGAGAAAGGGCGTTCGCGAGGCGCGGATGGACACCGACTGGGTGTCGACGGTCCACCCCACCCGGAGCCTCGCGCAGCAGGCCGGCATGGCCTACGAGGAGTACCAGGACTTCGTCTACGACGCCGTCCTCCGCGACTGGGAGGCGCTCGCCGACGAGATGGCGCAGATGAAAGCGGTCCTCGACGCGGGCGAGGAGGTCCGGATCGTCACCGAGCGCGACGACGCGCCCGACACCGACGTGACGATGTCGATCGCGGGTCGCACCGCGGTCAACTCCGCCGCGTCGGTCGCGTACGACTCCCACAACCTCCCCTCCGGCGAGGTGTTCACCGCGCCGTACGACACCGAGGGCGAGGCGTTCTTCGACGTGCCCATGACGATCGACGCGACCCGCGTCCGAGACGTCCGCCTCGTCTTCGAGGCGGGCGAGGTGGTCGACTTCTCCGCGGAGACCGGCGAGGAGGCGCTCGCGAGCGTGCTCGACACTGACGCGGGCGCCCGACGCCTCGGCGAGCTCGGGATCGGGATGAACCGCGGCATCGACCGCTTCACCGACTCGATCCTCTTCGACGAGAAGATGGGCGACACGGTCCACATGGCGGTCGGCCGCGCCTACGACGCCTGCCTCCCGGACGGCGAGTCCGGCAACGACAGCGCGGTCCACGTCGACATGATAAGCGACGTGAGCGAGCGCTCGCGGATGGAGGTCGACGGCGAGGTCGTCCAGCGAAACGGGACGTTCCGGTGGGAGGCGGGGTTCGAGGAGTAGGTGCGGTCTTTGTGGGACGCTCCGGCGAGAGGGGGTGGTGCGGCTCCGAGCCGGCCTACTGCACGACGGACCGTTCCGAGGTGTCTGCGGGCGTCTTCGTGTCAGGACGCCCCGAAACCGCGTTCCAGTCCTCGATGCACGTCACGCAGAGGTAGTAGGCGAACCCGTCGACGTCGCAGTGGTGGACCGGTGCGTCGATACCGCACTTCTCGCAGTTCATGCGGAGTTCTTCTGCAAACGGTACAAATTTCTTGTGATCCCGCCATCACGATCGGATCCGATCGTGTAACTGCCAGCATCGACGGTTTCGCCTCGATTCAGTTCGACTGTCGGAGCGCGTCCAGGTCGAACTCGAAGGCGGCGACCGGGACCTCCAAGTCGTGTTCGACGAGGACCGCCGGGTGGAGCTCGCCGATCACGCCGACCCGCTCGCCGTCGATCTCGACCGCGGCGGTCCGCCCGTCGATGAACGACGGGTGCTGGGTCCGGGGCGTCGACAGCTCCGCACCGAAGTCGTCGCACACCGCCTGCAGGCGACCCTTCGCGGCCTCGTAGGAGGCGTCGCGCCGGGCGACCGCGCCGGCGACGTGGCGGCGCTCGGTGACGTTCGTGTTCTCCGCGTCGTCGCGCTCGGCGACGAAGCCGACCTCCGCGACGTCCTGCGGGTACGCGTTGTGGGTGTTCCGCTCTAACAGCATGACGAGCGAGGGGAGCGCCCACGTGCGGAGCTGGGTGTACTCCTCGCTGTACGGCTCCGTTATCTCGACGGGGTCGCCGCCGCCGACGACGCCGGCGCCCGCGAGCGGCGGCCGCGCTTCGGATCCGTCGCCGTCCTCGGTGACCGCGGCGCCGCCGGTTCCCGGCTCCACGTTCATGCGGTCGTAGTTCTCTGTCCCGCTCGTCATGTGGAAGTTGAGCAGGTCCTCGAAGCCGAGCCCGACGAGGCTCGTTCGGACCGCGTCCTCCAGTCGGGAGCGCTCGTGGCGCCCGCCGACGGTGCCCACGTCGGGGTAGCGCGGCTCCAAGTTGTCGAAGCCGTAGGCGCGCCCCACGTCGTCGACGAGGTCGAGGGGGTGGAGCACGTCGACGCGGTACGGCGGAATCGACACCTCGTAGGTCACGTCTCCGTCGAGGGTGTAGGAGGCGTCGAGCCCGGCGCGCTCGAAGCAGTCGACGACCTCCTCGGGCTCGAACTCGACCCCGAGCAGCGTCTCGATGCGCTCGTGGCTCACGGCCTTCTCGTCGGTGTCGAGGTTCGGCCGGACCAGCTCCGCGCCGTACTCGCCCGGGGCGGTCGCGCCGTCCGCGTAGTTCACCTCGACCTCCTCGATCGTCGCGCCGCGGGCGGAGAGCGCGTAACAGATGATGGTACACATCCGGTCGATCGTCCACTGGTCGGTGCCGGTGAGCTCGACGAACAGCTCGCGGGAGCCCGTCGTCACCTCGGTCCGCTTCCCGTTGATGACGGGCGGGAACGAGAAGAGCCCTAGCTCGTCGTAGATCGCCGGGTACCGGTCCAGGTCTTCGACCAGGTCCGCGTACGTCCGACCGGTGTCGTGCTCGTCGAGCACCGCGGCGGGGGTCAGCTCGTCGGTCGCGTCCAGCGGGACGAACGTGTCGCCGTCGGGCTCGACGCCGCGGTAGGTGATCGACGGCTCCGCGCCCTCCCGGAGCGGCGCGCCCTTGAGCATCGCGAGGTCGTGGATCCCGATCGCGCCCTTCGCGCGGCCGCGTCCCATCGTCGCGTGCAGCTTCTCTTGAAGCTGGATCAGCGAGTCGAGCGCGCCCTCGTCGAGGTCGACGCCCCGGATCACGGCGCCCGTGACGTACGGACGCTCGTCCGGGACGGACTCGTCGACCTCGATCGTCCACTCGGGGTCGTTCGTCTCGGGGACGTAGACGCCGCGGTCGTCGCCGTAGTGGTAGCGCAGCGAGCGCGCGACGCCCTCGACGGAGAGGCGGTCGAGCCGGTCGGGCGCGAACTCGAACTGGAGGAGCCCGTCGTCGGTCTCCCCCTCGAACTCCAAGCCGAGCCCGAACAGGTCTTCCTTGAACTCCTCGTCGGTCGCGTCGGTGCGGCCGGTGAGCCCGCGCAGCTCGTCGGCGTCGACGTCGACGACGGGCATCAGTAGCTCACCTCCGCGTTCCGCAGGAACTCGATGTCGGCTAACGTCCCGTGGAGGTCGCGGATGTCCTCCGCCCCGGTGGTGAGCATGGCCAACCGCTCGAGGGCGAGCCCCCACGCCATCACGTCGCAGTCGACGCCGAGCGGGCCGGTGACCTCCTCGCGGAAGACCCCCGAGTTACCGATCTCGATCTCCTCGCCCGTCTCGGGGTGCTCGCCGAACAGCTCGAAGGAGGGCTCGGTGTAGGGGTTGTAGTGCGGCTTGAACCGGATGTCCGTGATGCCGAACTGGCGGTAGAACTCCTCGAAAGTGCCCATCAGGTCGCGCACGGAGAGGTCCTCGGCCATCACCCACCCCTCGATCTGGAAGAACTCGAGGAGGTGCGTCGGGTCCAGCGTGTCGTTGCGGTACACCTTCTCGACGGAGAAGTAGCGCCGGGGCGGCTCCAGCTCCGCACCCGCGATGCCGGAGAGGTACCGCATCGACAGCGAGGTGGTGTGGCCCCGCAGAGCGACCTCGCGGGCGAACTCCTCGGACCACGGCGAGTGGTAGCCGTCGCCGTCCTCCCCCCACCCCTCTCGGTGGGCCGACTCGACCCGACGGATCAGCTCGTCCGGAATCTCCTCCATCGGATCGACGTCCAACGCGAATCGGTCCCAGTGCGTCCGCGCCGGGTGGTCTTGGGGCATGAACAGGCAGTCGTTGATCCAGAAGTCGCTGTCGGCGTGGGGGCCCTCCATCTCCTGAAAGCCCATGCCGACGAGGACGTCCTTCACGCGGTCGGCGGTCCGGCGGAGCACGTGCTTCCGGCCGCCTCGCGTCGTCGGCGCGTCGGCCTCGACGTTGTACTCGGCGAACTCCACGTCGCGCCACTCGCCGCTGGCGAGCAGCTCCGGCGTGAGCTCCGAGACGGTCTCGGTCGCCTCCACGCCCATCATCAGGGCGTCGACGCCGTCGTCCGTCAGCGTCACCGACCGGGTGACCGACTCGCCGCGGTCGACGAGGCCGCGGGAATCCAGTTGCTCGATAGCCCCGCCGTCGACCGCGGGGCGGTCACCGTCGGCGAGCGCCGCGAGCGCGGCCGCCTCCGGGTCGGCGTCGGGGTCGGCGTCGCCGTCGATCGTCAGTTCGCCGGCGTCGATCGACCCGAACCCCTTCCGCGCGAAGTTCGACAGGGCGATGTCGACCTCGGGGCCGTCGAGGTCGGCCTCGCCGATGACCCGCCCCATCGGGACCGGCGCCTCGTCGGCGTCGAGCGCGAGGACGGCCCGGTAGAGCCGCGCCTCGGGGAGGCCGTCGTCCACGTACCGTCGCCCCTCGTCGGTGAGTTCGAGCGTCTCGGCGGCGGTCTCCGCGAGGGAAACGAGCCCCTCGTCGCGGAGGTCGAAGGCGGCGCCGGTGACCGTCTCCGGCTTCAGCCCCGTCTCCGCCGCGATCTCGTCTATCGTCCGTTCGTCCGTCGCGCTCGCGGCCTCGAGGACTGCGAGCTGTCGTTCCGGAAGTCGCATTCGAGTTGTCTCCATAGGCGTGTGGCTGGTTGGTAACGGTTCCGGCACGTCGCCGCCGAACCGCGCGGGTCCGCCGCCCGACCGCGAAGCGAGTTCGCCGCGCGTCGGTCAGCCGGAAACGAACCCGAACGCGCCGCCGTCGCTTCGTCGGTCGATCCCTCCCGCGGCGCGTTCGAGTGACACGTGACACCGCGGCGTCCGAAAACCGTTACCGCCTCGCTTTCGACGCTCGGACCCGTCCGCGAACCCGAATTATCAAATCTGATTTAGAAAGGTAAAACGTTATATCCCGACCCGGTCTCAAGGCGATTATGAGCAGTGCGCCGACGAGCGACTCCGACACCGGTTCTCTTTCTGAGGTAACTCGCGTTTCCCACCGCTGTGACGACCGAACGCCGAGTCTCGCGATCGTCGAGGCGATCGCCGATCTCACCGGCGTCGAGCCCGGTGCGCTCGCCCACGACGCGGGCATCGTCCTGTACGACCACGTCGACCCCGACGCCATCGACACGCTCGTCGCGCATCACCCCGACAGCGGAGTCGACCTCTCGTTCACCGTCGACGAGTACGACGTGCGCGTCGACCCCGACGAGGTCGTCGTCCGGGTCGCCGAATAAGACCGACAGCGCCTCCCTTACCGCTCGGTTTCAGCCCGTTCTCGGAGCCTCGCGATCCGATCGCCGAGCGGCGGCTGGACCTCGAACCACGTCGACCAGTCCCCCGTCTCGGGCTCGACCCCCCGGATCGCCGCGACGCGCTCGAAGGCGTCGGCGACCAGTCCCGCACCGACCGCGTCCGCGGCGCGGTCGTCGGCCGCGTACTGCACCCGTCGTCCGACCCAGAACGCGGCGAGTCCGACGGCGACGAGCGAGGCGAAGCCGGCCTGAAACGGGACTGCGATCGTCACGATCGCCGCCAGGATCGCGAGCACCGCCGCGATCGCGACCGCGCGGAACTCCCCGTAGTACGTCTCGACTCGCCCAGCCTCGGCCGCGAGGAGTCCGATCGCGGCGTCCTCTTCGAGGCCGTCGAGCACGCTCTCCGTGAGAAAGAGGACTCGCCTGCGAGGGGGCCCGCGGACGGCGACGTCGACCCGTCCGATCCCCGATCCGCGGTCGTCCGCCGTCGCGGTCTCGATCGCGACCCGGTCGACGTCGAGACCGGCGGTCTCGCGGAGCGCGGCGAGGCGGTCCCGTTCCTCGACCGTCGGCTCGCGGAGGTCGCGGAAGCGATCGGCGACGTACAGCGGACCGACCTCGACCGCGAGGACGGCGAGGACGGCGACGCCGACGAGGAACGCGGCGGTGAGCATGGCTCCGATTCCGTTCCGGACCGAATAAAGTGACCTGATGTCCCGCGCCCCGTCGCCCGTCAGCGGGGGACCCGCTCGGCCAGCTCCCGAATCGCCGCCGCGGCGTCGCTTTCCGGCGCGGCGTCGACGACGGGCCGCTCCGCGGCGACGGAACGACCGACGCGCGGGTCCGCGGGGACCACCGCCGCGGGCGCGCCGAGCGCGTCGGCGATGGCGTCCGTCGGCGGCTCCTCGGTCACCCGGTTGACGGCGCAGCCGACGAGCCCGGCGTCGAGTTCGCGGGCCAGCTCCCGCGTCCGGATCGCGTCTGCCAGCGCGAACGCCCGCGGGGAGACGACCAGCGAGCACGCGTCTGCCACCGCCAGGGGGACGCCCGCGTCCGCCCGTCTGCCGGCCGGGCAGTCGAGGACGACGGTGCCGCGCTCCCGTTCGATCGCCGCCATCGCGTCCCCCAGCGCCGACAGGTCGCAGGCGCGGGCGCCGGCGAGTGTCCGCCCGCACGGGACGACGTCGACCGGTCCTGTGCGCACCGTCTCCGTCGGATCGGCTCGCCCGGCGAGCACGTCGTGGAGGTCCGGGCCGCGGCCGCCGGGGAGGTCGGCCATGCCGAGGTCCGCGTCGACCACGACCGCGTCGAGCGCCGCGGCGAGATTGTACGCGACCGTCGTCTTTCCGACGCCGCCCTTCCCGCCGGCGACGGCGAGAATCACGCGAACCGCTCCAGCGCGCCGACCGGGACGTCGGTCGCCGCCGCGCGCTCTGCGAGCGACGCCGCACGCTCGCTCACCGCTCGGAGGCGCTCGGCGTCCTCCGCGACGCCTTCGTCGAGGTCGGCGAGCGCGTCGACGCCGCCGGCGTCCGCGACCACCGCCGTCGCCGTTTCCACGTCGGCGCCGGTCAGGCGCTCCGCCCGGTCGATCCGGGCCTCGACCGCGGCGAACCACTCGTCGATCGCCTCCGGAGCCGCTCGACTCCGCTCGCCCGCGTCGCGGCGTCCGCCGTCCGAGTCGCAGGGAGCGGGGACTACGAGGTCGTCGCCTCGGGGGTCGTCGGCCTCGCGGACTCGCCTGAGCGTGCGATCCCCGTCGGCCCCGCGCCCCCCGTCGACGGCGGCCCGCGGCGGCCGATGATCGCCGAGCTCGCGGAGCGCGGCTGCCGCCGTTGAGCCGGCGTTCTCGCCGCCGGCGGGACCGAGACCCTCGCGAGCGGACTCCGTTGAGTCGACGGGCTCGACGCTCGCGACGGTCACCGGTGGCTCGACCGGCAGGGACGGCGCGGCGAAGCCGAATCCGCGTCGCTCGCCCGGACCGATCCGCAGCGTCACCCCGGTCGCGTCCCAGCCGCTCTCCGGCACGCCGGCTCGCCGCGGCGGAAGCACCGGGGCGTCGAACCGGCTCTCGACCCGCACGCGGCGAGAGACGGCGTCGTCGTTGTGCACCCGACAGCGCACCAGCGAGGCGTCGCCCGCCCGGTCGACGGTCCACGAGAGATCCATACGGCGGCTGTTTCGGCATCCGATGTAAATGTCGGCCCGGGACCGACTCGATCAGGAGTCGTGCTGGGCGCCCGGCACGGCGTCCGACCGAGCGACGGGCGTCTCGAGCACCGCCTCCGGAGCCCTCGATCCGCGGACGGCGAGCCAATGTGCGGCCCCGACCCCGAGCGTGACCGGCGCGTCGAGATCGGCGAGCCGAACCGCCGCGATCGAGGCGGCGAGCGGCGGACCGTCGTACTCCGACGGCTCCGAACCGGCGGTCGTCGGACTGACGCCGGGGACCGCTGCGAGCGCGTCGCGGAACGTCGGGTACACGCCCGCCGCGAGTTCGCGACGCGCGTCTCGCCGGCGGTTCCGCAGTCGGTCCCGGAGTTCGAGGCGCCGCTCGCGCTCGTCGCGGGCGGCGGCGGCCCGCTCGCGCGCTCGTTCGAACGCCTGTTCCGCCGCTATCCGTTCGGTCTGCGCGTTCGAGAGCTCGGCCGCTGCGGCCGTGAGGTCGGCCAGGGCTTCCTCCGTCTCCGCCTCCACGGCCCGCCGAGCCCGAACGTCGCCGCGGAGGGCGGCGACGCGCTCTTTTAATCGCTCCTCCTCGCCGCTCGCCGCCGCGACCCGTTGCCGGGCCGCGGCGAGGTCGATGTGGTCGACCTCGATAGCCGCAATCTCCTCGCGGAGCCGCCGGCACTCGTCTCTCACGGACGACGTGTGTCCGCGGGACCGCGCCGCCGCCGCGAGCTCCCGTCGGAGGCTGGTCCCGGTGGGCACCCGGCCGAGGACCGTCGCGGGCGCTGGAACCGACCGCCCTCGCGGTTCCGGCGCGCCGGTCACAGCTCGTTCCCCTTCAGGCGATCGGGGTCCGGATGCTCCGTTCCGGCCGCGAACGCGGCGTACGGCGTCGACGCCGTCTCCCTGTTCGCGTACGCTTTCGCGGCCTCGCGGACCGACTCGTCGAGCGCGACGAACTCGTTGAACGGCTCCGTTCGTTCGATCTGCACGTCCCCGCCGTGCGTCTCTCGGAGCCGTACGGCGAGGAAGGCGGCGTACTCCGTCGCCTCGAGCAGCGCCGCCCGCCCGAACCGTCGGACGACCGGCCCCTCGTGGCGTCGGCACAGATTTCGGAGGCCGGTGCGGGCCGCCTCCGAATACGTCACGATCAGCAGCACGAACGCGGCTGATCGAGGAGTGAACTTATCGCTTCCGAACTACTCTGGATCGCTGACTCGTTCGACCTCGAACTTGGGGACTGCATCGTTTTTATTGTCTGTCAGATCGTCGGACGTACTCGCCTCGGCAGCGTCGATCGAGAGCGCGAGCACGCGCTCTCGCGCCGCCGGCGCCGAGGGAGCCACGACGACCCGTCCGTCGGCCGGCTCCTCACCGACCGCGCGGAACACGTCGTCGTCGCCGTCGAACTCCGTGGCGTAGGTACGGAGCACCGTCGCCACGCGCCGCTCCGTGTCGGCGAGGTCGGCCTCGCCGTCCTCGAACGCGCGGAGCGCGTCCTCGACGTTCCGTATCGCGGAGATGCGGTCCATCTACGTCGTCCGCAGGTGCCCCTGTTTCGGCTCGTACACTTCGCCCTTCGTGCGGAGCTTCTCGATCTCGCCCTCCGCCTTCCCCTGGTCCATCCCGATCTCGCCGGCGCGGTCGAGCACCTCCTCGACCGGCGCGCCCTCCTCGTACTCCGCCTCGATGTCCGCGATGAGGCCCTTGATGTTCTTGATGCGGTCGCGCTGGCTCTTGGAGGTGCCCGTTTCCACCACGTCGGCGTCGAACTGCCCCGTCTCGGGGTCGACGCCGATGTCCTTGAGACAGGACTCGACGATGTCGGTCGCGCGGTCCGCGTCCTCGCGCTCGACGGTGTCCGAGAGCCTGAGCCGCGCGCTCGCCTCCGCGAGCCGCACCATCGCCTCAAGCTTCCGGGCGGTGACGGGCACCGGGGCGTCCTCGTCGGCGCCCTTCGAGCGCAGGTCGACGTAGAACTCCTCGATCAGCTCCTTCGCCTCCTCGGTCATCGTCGGGTAACAGGACCGCTTCGCGTGGGCGATGTACTTCCGGAGCAGCTCGGCGTCGATCTCCGGGGCGACCTCCTGGGTGACCTCCGCGACCTGGTCCGGGGTGAACTCCGAGCTCGCCAGCTCCTCGCGCTGGGTGTTGAGCTCGCCCGCGTAGTTCGTCTTGATGATGTGTTTCGCCAGCCGGGAGTCGTGCTCCGGGTCCGGGCTGTCCGTCACCGTGAAGATGAGGTCGAACCGCGAGATGAGCGCGGGCTCTAAGTCGATCTGCTCGCCGATCGGCTCGTACTGGTCGAACCGGCCGTACTTGGGGTTCGCGGCGCCGAGGAGGGAACACCGCGCCTTCAGCGTCGCGTTGATCCCCGCCTTCGACACGGAGATCTTCTGCTGTTCGAGCCCCTCGTGCATCGCCGACCTATCCGACGAATCCATCTTGTCCAGCTCGTCGACTGCGGCGATCCCCTTGTCGGCCAGCACGAGCGCGCCGGCTTCGAGCGACCACTGCTGGCCGTCGCCGAAGTCGTCTCTTACAGCTGCGGCCGTATTGTGCGTCACGATCCCGTTTCCGAGGAAGTTGTGGGTGTCCGGGACCGTGAGGTCGAACACCTCTTTTTTTCCGGTGTGTTCGGCGTCAACGACTTCGTCCCAGACGAGGTCGGCGTCGGCAACCTCCTCGACGTCCCCGCCGATCGCGCCGAGATCGAGACTATCCACGATGGCTTTCGCCCGAGAACGACTTGGGTTCTGCCCCTTTACGAAATTCTGGCGGTATGCTGTAGACCCGCCGTCTGCCCGTGCGAGTGCGCTCCCCACCGGAAGCCGTTCACCACGCCGAGGCACGTCGCGGACGATTCCGCGTAGAGCCCGTGATTTTGCAGTCGACCGGAATCCGATCTGATCGGCGAACGCGTCGAGTTCCTTCCCGTAAATGGCGAGGTGCGTTTGGATCGAAGTCGATTCGATTTCGTGTCCGTCCGCCCGTGTGTAGGTCCCGCGGCGGTCACGCTCACGGGTTCGTGAACGGACGCCGTACGTCTCCAACATCAGTTGGACTTGCTCCGCGAGTTCGCCACAGACGGTCGAGAACTGGACGCTCGATCCGCCGTCGTCACGTCCGCAAACTGACCCGTCCGCGTCGAACAGGCCCCGGAGGAATGCGTCAGCGTGTTCCGCCGTCGTGAGTCCCGGATCGAGACGGATGTCGTGTTTCGGCGATTCGACGCCGACGTTGGCGAGAAAGCGGGCGACGGTCGCGCTGTGAAGACGAATACAGGGGACACGTTCGTCCTGGTACTCGATCTGGACGGACCTCCCGAATTTGGCTTCGATGATATCGGCGGCCTGCTTCAGCAGGTCCGTGTCCGAGTTCGAGATCCGGACGTGACCGCGGTTGCCCCCTCGACGCGACACCATCACGTCGCCGTCACCGAAGACGAGTCCGATCAGATACATCAGATCCGCGTCGAACTTCTCGGGGATCGTCACACCGCTTCCGTGCCGAAGCATCGCCCGTTCGAGGCCGATGTCGTCGAGATGGACGTCGAGTGCATCGAGGACCGTATCGAGCTTTTCGCGTGGAATGTGACGGTTCGAGAGCGTGTCGTAAATAAAGTCCTCCGAGAGATCGAGTTCGGCGGCCGCGTTACGAAGCGTCCCGAACTCCTCGCAGAGACGAGTGCGGAGGCGTTCGATCGACTCGTCCGTCGGTTTCAGTTTTTCACCCGTGAACTCGACGTACTCACGAACTGACGGCGATGACCGGTCGATCCCGGCGTACCGTGGAACCGCAACGTGGTCGCCAACGCCGACCTCCGAAATCTCGCGCCACTCGATGCCGTGCCCGTCACAGACGAGAACCGGCGTATTGACCGACGCTTCGAGATCCTTTCCGTGTGCCGTCTCGATCCGCCGACACGATTTCTCGGGCATTCGCCACACGTGGGAACTCTCCGCGAGATCGATCGAGCCGTTGGCACGGTCGAACGTGTACAGATCGCGCGTCGACTCTGCGGCCGTTTCGATCTCGACCGGATCGGGGTGCTGGTCTGTGGCGAGCTCCCGAATCGGGACGAACCCGTCGCTCGTGTGAATCTTCGTGTCACCAACTACGCAGAGCCCCGCAGCAGATGACCCCTTCCCGGACGTATAAACTGATCTCGGAGCAATATTCTCGACATAACTGATCATCTGACTTTTTCCAGTACCCGGGTCGCCAATAAGCAGCATATGCAGGTCGCCGCGGATCCGCGAGCCGTCGGGGAGGTGTTTCGTGACGCCGGAGAACAGCTGGAGGATCATCGCGAGCTTCTCCTCCTCGTAGCCGTAGATAGCGGGCGCGATGGAGCCGACCATCGCCTCGTAGATGTCCTCGCGGTTGGAGAGCTCGATGATCTCGCGTTTGTCCGCCTCGGTGATGTCCATGTCCTCGAACTCCTCGTCCTCGATGGCGATGGAGACGCCGTCCATATAGAGGTCGAAGATGGCGGACTTCTCGTTGCCCTGCTCGACCTGCTCGATGTGGAGAACGCCGACGCAGGTGACGTGGTCGCCGGGGCTCACCTTTCCGGTGATGTCGTCGACGATGTCGACGTCGAGCGACTGGGGGGTCTCGCCGCCGCGGAGGCCCTCGGGCGACTCCTGAATGCGGAGCTTCTGGGAGTCGATGAACTCCGACTGGTCAAAGTTGACGCGGAAGGGCCCCTGCCGCTCGCAGCCCTGACACTCGTGGGGTTCTTGGAAGCCGCCGTCGCTCTGCGGGATGTACGTCATCGTGCCGCAGCGTTGGCACTCGAAGGCGGCCTCGGTGACCTTCGGGCGGACGTCGGTCGCCTTGCGGACGATCCCCTTGACCGAGACGAGCTTGCCGATGTGGTCGTCGTGGACGCGGATGCCGCGGATGTCGATGCTCTCGGGGAGGTTCTCTATCCGGACGTGCGCGCGGCCGAGGCTGACGTCGGCGGGGAGGTCGTAGAGCCGCAGCGCCTCCTCGGCGTACTCGCACATCTGGTCCGGCTTCGTGCGGAAGTCCTCGGCGAGGTCGCGGTCGAACTGAAACAGATCGTCGTAGTCGACGTATAGGGAGCGCTGTTCGTTGGGATACCGCTGCGCAAGCTGTCCGATCTCCTCGCGATAGTAGTTGCGGTAGAACTGAATGAACCGCTCCGTGAGGTCCTGATTCCCGGCCTGAGCCATTACGAAACCCCTTCGTCGGCATCACGTATGAACCTCATGCTCGGAGCGGAGGTGAACCTCGGCGGCCTCCGTTCGACCCGAAAATCCGGTTCCGTTCGGTCCGGACGCGGTCCCGCTACGCTTTCGTCACGAACGTCGCGTCGGCCGAGGTGCGCCCCTCGTTGAACGAGAGCACCTTGGCGCGGATCACGTCGCCCGGCGAGAGGTCGCGCGGGATGTCCTCGGTGAAGACGACGAACCCCTCGACCTTGCCGACGGCGACCTCCTCGCCGGAGTGGTGGTCGGTGAGCTCGGTGACGCCGAACTCGTACGTCTCGCCGATCTCGACGGGCGGCTCGCGCTCTTGGGCGGCCTCGTGGGCGCGCTTCGACGCGCGCGCCTCCCCCGACGGCCCGCGCAGGCGGCGGACGAGGGTCAACAGGACGAGCAGGGCGATCAGGGCCACGGCCCCCACGACGATCGGATCCGACGGTATCATACCGGTCGGTCGATCTCCGGTCACCTAAACGCTCGGGGTCGGCGGCGCGGACCGGTTCCGCCGCCGAACGTGCCCGTCCGAACCGCGGACCTTCAGACCCCGCCGGCCACATGAGAAACGCCTTTGGGCTGGAGCCCCCCCACTCGACGTGATGCGAACAACGCTCGGTCGCCCTCGAGTCACCCGCGAGCGTGGTGCGGCGTGAAGGTCGCGGACGCGGTGCCGGAGTTCGCCGACGCGTTCGGGTTCGAGGAGTTCAACCGGATGCAACGCGAGGCGCTGCCGGGGATCCTGCGGACCGACCACAACGTCGTCGCCTCCGCGCCGACCGCCTCCGGTAAGACCGCGCTCGCCGAGCTCGCCATCTGCAAGACGCTCTCGGAGGGCGGGACCGCCCTCTTCATCGCCCCCCTCCGCGCGCTCACCAACGAGAAGGAGAGCGAGTGGGAGCGCTTCGAGGAGCTCGGCTACTCCGTGTACGTCGTCTCCGGCGAGCGCGACCTGAACCCCCGCCGCGCCGAGCGCGCCGACGTGCTCGTGACGACGCCCGAGAAGGCCGACAGCGCGACGCGCAAACACGACTCCGCGCGGTACTCGTTCGTCACCGACGTCGACTGCGTGGTCATCGACGAGGTCCACCTGCTCGACTCGGAGAAGCGCGGCGCGGTGCTGGAGGTGACGGTCTCGCGGCTCCGCCGGCTGCAGGACCCGCGCGTCGTCGCCCTCTCGGCGACCATGCCGAACGTCGGGGACGTCGCCGAGTGGCTCGACGCGCCCGCGGAGACGACCTACGTGTTCGGCGACGAGTACCGCCCGGTCGACCTCGAAACGGGGGTGAAGACGTACTCGCACGGCTCGAACGCCTTCGCCGACAAGTACCGCCGGCTCTACCGCGCGCTCGACTTAGCGGAGCCGCACGTCCGCGAGGACGGGCAGGCGCTCGTGTTCGTCTCCTCGCGGCAGGACACGGTGCAGGCGGCGAAGAAGGCGCGCGACGAGATCACCGACCGCGACATCCCGATCGACTCCCGCGGCGACTACGACTACCACAACGAGGCGAAAGAGCTCACCAACGACACGCTCCGCCAGTCCGTCACCGACGGCGTCGGCTTCCACCACGCCGGGCTCGGGAAGGGGGACCGCGACCGCGTCGAGGAGTGGTTCAAGCAGGGGAAGATCAAGCTGCTCTTCTCGACGTCGACGCTCGCGTGGGGGGTGAACCTCCCGGCGCGCTGCGTCGTCATCCGCGACACGAAGTACCACGACCCCTTGGAGGGGGAGACGGACATCTCGCCGCTCGACGTGCTCCAGATGCTGGGGCGGGCGGGCCGGCCCGGTTACGACGACGTGGGGTACGGCTGGGTGGTCTGCGACCGCGCGGACGCCGACAAGTACCGCGAGCTGCTCCGGGAGGGCAAGGAGATCGAGTCCCGGCTCGCCGCGGAGCTGGAGTCGCACCTCAACGCCGAGATCGCGATGGGGACCATCCGCGGACTGGAGGACGTGATGGAGTGGTTAGAGACCACGTTCTACTACGTCCGCGCCGAGTCGAAGCCCGAGGCGTACGAGTTCGGCACGCTTCGGGACCGCGTGCGCGACACCCTCGACTCGCTCGTCACCGACGGGTTCGTCGCGGCCAACGACGAGCTCGCGATCGAGCCGACGGGGCTCGGCCGGCTCGCCTCGAAGTACTACCTCCGTCTGGACACGGCCCGTCGCTTCCGGCGGCTCGCCGACCGCGAGACTCTGACGGTGGACCGCATCCTCGAGACCGTCGCGGCGGCCGGCGAGTTCGACTCGGTCTCGGCGCGGTCGGCCGAGTCGGACGCGATCGACCGCATCCTCGACGGCCACGACACCGATTTAGAGGACGGTCACCGGAAGGTGTTCGCCATCCTGCTCGCCGGGATGGCCGACTCGATCCCCGCTGACCTGCGCTCGGACGCGTGGGTGATCCGCCAGAACGCGCTCCGCCTGTTGGCCGCGCTCTCGGAGTTCCTCGACCGGTTCGCCGGTCCTCGAGCCGCGAACCTCGCGTGCCGCGTCGAGGCGCGCGTCGATCACGGCGTCTCGCGGGAGGCGGTCGCGCTCACCGCGATCGACGGGGTCGGATCCGGCCGCGCCGAGCGGCTCGCGGACGCCGGGCTCACCTCCCCCGCGGCCGTCGTCGACGCCGGCGCCGGAGCGCTGGAGAACGCCGGCATGAGCGGCTCCGTCGCCGAGCGCGTCGTCGACGCCGCCCGCGACTGCCCCCGTATTGACGTCGACTGGGGCGACTTCCCCGACGCCATCGCGGTCGGCGAGAACGAACTGTGCGAGGTGGCGGTCTCGACCCTCTCCGGGAGCGCCCGCACGGGGATCCGGGTCACCGTCAACGACGTGGAGATGACCGCGACGACGACGTACCTCGACGGCGAGACGACGGTCCCGGTCGGCGTGTTCGGTCCCCCCGACGCCGACGAGCTGGTGTTCGTCGTCGAGGTCGTCTTCCCCGACCTGCCGCTGATGCCCGTCAGGGCCACGCGGACGGTCCGGGTGGGGTAAGATCACTCCTCGCGTTCCCGTTTCCTGACGTCCACGTGGTAGCCGTCGAGGACGTCCCGACCGAGGAGCACGGGGTACGTCATGTGGTTTCGGTTCTCGATGCTCGCGGTCACGGTCTGCCACTGCCTCCCGATCTTCACGTCGATCTCGACGACCGGGCGCTTCTGTCGACCGGCGCGCGATCCCGACTTCACGAGGACCGTGTCGACGATGGGGCCGGCGCCGATCTCCGCGGCGACGTCGAAGTCGATGCTCGTCCGCCGGGCGCCGGTGTCCGACTTGGCGACCGCGTCGATCGCGTGCTGGCCCGCGCTCACCGTCACGCGTTCGGTGTAGCCGACCGTCGCCGATCCCTCCGGCTCCGGGTCGACCGACGGCTTACACGCCGGGACCGAGTCGTCCAAGACCTCCGCGAGGTCGGCGACGCGGTCGGAGTCCACGCGGCCGCCGCCCCGCTCGATCGCGAGGGCGGCGATATACGGCGCGGGGCTGATCCCCGTCGCCTCGAAGAGCCCTTTAAATCCCGCCGTCACGTTCACCTCCAGAACGTACCACACACCGTCGCGACACAGCAGGTCCACGCCGGCGTAGTCGAGGCCGAGCGCGTCGGCCGCCTCGCGCGAGAGCCGCGCCGCCTCATCGGGGAGGTCGGCAGTGAAGTCCTCGACTTCGCCGCCGACGGCGACGTTCGTGCGCCACTCGTCCGACGGCGCGTACCGCTTCATAGCGGCGACGATGCGACCGCCGACGACGTACGCGCGGACGTCGAACGGCCGATCCGTGCCGGTGTCGATGAACTCCTGTAAGAACGCCCGCCGCCGGGCGATGTACGGGGAGACGGCGTCGTCCGCGCCGACGACCGCCATTCGGTCCCCGTGCGTCCCGATGGCGGACTTGTGGACCGCCTTCTCGTTCGTGAGTCGGTTCCCCTCGTTGATCGTCTGGTGGCTGAAGGCCATGTAGGCGTCGGGAACCGGAATCCCGGCCGCGGTGAGCGTCGCCGCGGCGCCGTACTTGTGCATGGCTTGGACGACGGCGGCCGGCGGGTTCAACACGGGACGCGAGGCGGCGTAGCTCGTCGCGATGCCGAGCTCGTCGAGCGGCTGGACCGCCTTCGTCGTCAACAGTCGGTTCGCGACGACCTCCACGTCGGGGTCGAACCGGAGGTTCTCGTCTTCGATCCACGAGCGAGCGTTTTCCTCGCGGAGCCAGACCGGCTCGTGCCCCAGTGCGTGAACGGCGTTGAGGATCGCCTTGGTCTCTTTGCTGTTGTGGAAACTCAACACCCCGACCCGAACGGGGGAAGCTGCGTCCGCTGTTCTCGACGGACCCGAACCGGAAGCCTCGTTCATATGTTCCCCTACGGAAACGATCTTGTTAAAAGAAACACACAATTCTTCCGTCAGCGACGTCCGGCCCGGGCTCGACACGTCCGATCTCACCGCCCACTCCGTCTCACCGCCCACTCCGTCTCACCGCCCACTCCGTCTCACCGCCCACTTCTTAAATCGGAGAACGGGGCAACCCCGCGGCATGCCCGAACGACTCCGCGTGTTCGCAGGCGACTGCCGAGTGACCGAACGCGGCGACCGCTCCCGGACCTATCGGGGGCGTGTCGTCGTGCTGATAAAGCCCGATGACACCACGCTCGTCCACGACGCCGACGGCTACCAGCCGGTCGCGTGGCTCACCCGCCCCGACTCGGTCGTCGTCGAGCGCGACGACGACGGCTTCTCCGTCACCGCCCGCGACGGCACCCGACGCCTCCGGGTCGTCTCCGAGGAGGCGACCGCCGGCCGCGCCCTGCCGATCACGGAGGCCGGAATCCCGGTCGGGACCTGCCCGGAGGGCGGCGGCCCGCTCGTGCGGTCGCGCGGCGACGTGGTCTGTCTCGACTGCAAGCGCCGGTGGGGCCTCCCCGCGGGCGGGAGCGTCACCGACGGGGTCTGTGACGAGTGCGGGCTGCCGAAGATCCGGATCGAGCGCGGCGAGCCGTTCCACCTCTGTCTCGACCCGGCGTGCGACCCGATGGAGGCCGCCGTCAGCGACCGGTTCGACCGCGTCTGGGAGTGTCCCGACTGCGACGGCGAGCTCCTCGTCAAGTCGGCGCCCGGCCGCGTCTACCTCGGCTGCGAGAACTACCCCGACTGCGAGACGACGTTCTCGATCCCCTCCGGCGTCGTCGTCGACGAGTGCGACTGCGGGCTCCCCGTCTTCGAGACGGCGACGGGCCGCGACTGCCTCGACGGGAGCTGTGAGTACGAAGGGCACGCGGCGGGCGAGGACGAGTAGCGAACCGGCCGAAACGAAACCGCCTACTCCGCGAGCTGCTCGCGTCCCGGCGCGATGAGCCGGTCGAGGTACTCGGCGAGTGCGCCCTTCGCGTCGGCGGGGTGGAGGTCGCCGGACTCCAGGTCGTCCGCCAGAGCGTCGTAGGCGTCGTACTCCAGGTCGCCGCCGTACTCCTCCGGGCGCTCGACGCGGACCGTCTCGAACCGGGGGAAGACGTGGTACTCGAACACCTGCAGGACGGGGTTCTCCCGGGACTGGCCGTCGTCGGTCGGCTCCGGCTCCGCGGTCGGCGGGCAGTACGCGTCGTTCACCTTCGACTCGATGTCCTCGCGGGAGTCCTCCATCGAGATGGTGACGCCCGTACTGGAGGACATCTTCCCGCGGCCGGTTCCGAGATCGGCGATGAGCGGCGTGTGGAGGCTCGTCGGCGGCTCGCGGTCGATGCTCGGGAGCACGTCGCGCGCGAGCATGTGCACCTTGCGCTGTTCCATCCCGCCGACCGCCAGGTCGACCCCGAGGTACGGGATGTCGAGCGCCTGCATGAGGGGGTACACCGCCTGCGACACCTTCACCGAGTCGCCGGAGGTGATCTCGGCCATCGCGCGCTCGGCCCGCGCGAGCGTCGTCTCCAGCTCTAACGCGTGGAGGTCCAGCGTGTAGTCGTCGTCGAGCTGGAAGTCGGAGCCGAGCACGAACTGCGTGTTCGACTCGTCGAGCCCGTACGCGATGAACTGGTCGCGCATGCGCTCTGCGGTGTGGCGGATCTCCTCGAACGACCCCTTGTCGTTGAGGTAGGCGTGCACGTCGGCGAGCAGCACCGTCACCTCGAACCCGGCCTGCTGGAGGTCGATGAGCTTGTTCGCGGTGAGCATGTGCCCGATGTGGAGGACACCCGAGGGCTCGTAGCCGACGTACGCCCGCTTCCCGTCGGGGTCGTCGGCCAGCGCCTCGATCTCCTCCTCGGTGACCACCTCGGCCGCGTTCCGGGTGATCCGCTCGTAGGCGTCCATACGCACGACTGTGCGGTTGTCGGTCATATGACTTCTGGAAGCGCGCTAGCGCGTCGCGAGGGCCGTCTCCGCGGAACGGTCGCCTCCGCCGACGCTACTCTTCGGTCTCCGGCAGCGTCCGCCCCGCGCGATGCTCCGAGATGATCCGGTCGAGGTGCTCCTGTTTCTCCGCCTTGCGCCGGCGCTCGCTCCGTCGCTCCCAGTCGTCGAGGGCGGCGTCCAGTCGCGTCTCACTCGCGACCGCCAGCTCGTCGACCTCGCGGACGGGAACCGCGTCCGCCGGAACGACCGGCACGTCGTGGTCGAACAGGACCTGGTCGGCGACGTCGGAGAGGTTGCCGTCGCGGATCACCGCTCGGGGATCCGTCTCGGCCAGCCGCTCTGCGGTCCGACGACCCGCGCCGGAGGCGTCGCGGAGGTAGACGACGTCGCCGGCGACCAGCCCGTACGCCTCGTCGGCGGCGTCCAGCGCGTCGAGCGTGAACTGCTCGACCACCTTCACGCTGACGAGCCCCTGGTCCGCGGCCACGTTATCGAAGTTCGAGTGATCGAGCCGCCACAGCTCCTTCAGCGTCTCCACTTTCCCTTCCAGCTCCGCGACGGCCTCTCTCGCCTCGTCGCGCTCGCGCTCCAGTCGGTCGGTCTCGCGTTCGAGGCGCGAGACGGCCCGGCGAGCGCGCGCCTCGATGCGCTCCTCGCGTCTCGCCTCCTCCAGCTCGCTCTCCAGCTCCGCGATCCGGTCGTCGCGCTCGGCGAGGTCGTCTTCCAGCGACTCGGCGTGCGACTCCAGCCGCTCGACGCGCTCGCGGAGCCGGCGGATCGTCTCCTCCTCCTCGGTGCGCTCGGGCTCGGTGGGGTCCGACTCGTCCCCGTCGGCCGCGCCGCCGCCGCTCTCGCCGCCGTCGTCCTCGCTCAGCTCCGCGACGACGGACTCGACGGAGGCGCCGCCGGCGACGACTCCCGCGATCACCGCCTCGCGGTCGAGCCGCGGCGGGGTCTTCGCCGCGATCCGGTCGAACTGGTCCTCGTGGTCGTCGTAGGCGTACAGCGCCGCCGCCAGCGCGTCGCGCTCGTGGTCGTTGTCGTAGCCCGCCTCGCGGGTCCGGTGGAGCTTCTCGTCGACGGGGAGGTCCGTGGTCGGCCGCCAGCCGGCGGCGTCGAACGAGCGCCGGAACTTCTCGACGGTCTCCGGCATCGGCTCCACGTCGGCGGCGACGATGATCGGCCGTCCCTGCTCGATTATCCACTCGGTCACCGCGGCCGTGTCGGCGGTCCGCGAGGAGTACAGCGCGTGGACGGTGCCGTCGAGTCCGACGACGGCGGCCGCGGTCGTCGTCCCGGGGTCGATCCCGACGATCACCCGGTCGCGCCGCTGCACGAGCGGCTCGTACTCGATCCCGTCGCGTCGCTCGCGCTCGACCTCGACGCGGACGTCGCCCGCCCGCGAGTTCGACACGGGGATGTCCTCGGGGCGCGCCTCCACGGTGAACGTCGCGTTCGCGTAGCCGCCGTACTTCTCCGTCACGTCGCGCTCGAACTCGAGGTTCGCGTCGTTCAGCTTCGACTGCACCTGTCGCGTCCGCTTCCTGACGTTGCCGTGGATCCGTCGGGTGTAGCGGTCCTGGCTCCACCCGCCCTTTCCGGTCGAGCGCCCGCGGGAGACCTTCACCCGCGTCTCGTCGGTGAACGCGGTCACCTCGTGGCCGACGTTGGCCGCGGCCAGCCGGGCCGACGCCTCCGCCTCCTTCATCGGCTTTTTTCCGTACGGGATCCCGTGGCGAGAGG
>NZ_JAWOBM010000072.1:0-4140 GCF_046498025.1 Halorubrum sp. | reverse complement strand
CCGTCGGTGGCGAGCGCTGCCTCCGCGGCGAGCGCGACGTTGTTGAGGTAACAGAACCCGTCGGCGCAGTCGGGCTGGGCGTGGTGGCCGCTGGGGCGACACAGCGCGTACGGGAGCGCCTCCCGACCGTCGTCCTTCGCCCCGTCGAGCGCCTGCCCGGCGGCGGCGATGGCCGCCCCGGCCGCGACGCGGGCGGCGTCGTACGTGTGCTCGTTCGCCCCGGTCGTCGTGTTCTCGATGCGGCCGCCGCCGTCGGCGCAAAACTCGACGAGCCAGTCGAGGTACTCGGGATCGTGAACGCGTTCGAGCGCTGTCCGGCTCGCCGGCTCCGGCGAGACGGTCTCGGAGACGTCGCCGAAGGCGTGATCGAGCATCGCCCGGACGTTCTGGACGCGTTCGCGACGGTCCGGATGGACCTCCGGAGCCGCGACGATGGGCGTAAAGGGGAACTTGAAAGCCCCGTTCGGTGGTTCGTGGTCGAGCATTCGGTCGTTCCAGTACACGGTGATATCGGTCGGCATGGCGTGTTGGTGGTGACGTTTTCGCGCGATTCCTTCGCTGTACCGATTCCTCCGTTACATAACTCCTATCAGTACATTGGTACCAAGTATCATACTATGGGAGACTGAGTACACGATATGGACTGCGCTGAGGTCGTCCGGCAGAGTCAGCGCGCGTCGACGCGACGGACGTTCCAGCGACGGGTCAACAGACAGGCAGCGGCGCTTCGCGAGCGGCTGAACGCCGGCGAGTTCACGGGCGGATTCCGACTCGGACTCGAACTCGAGGGCTACGCCGTGGACGGCCGAGACCGACTCGCGGCCGCTCCCGACTCGTCGATGTCGTCGGTCTGTGAACGCGAGCTGGGGAGGCACAACGCCGAGGTGAACACGCCGGTGTCGACGTTCGATCCGGAGGGCGTGACGCGACAGGCGGACGACCTTACCGACCGCGTCGCGGCTGTCCGGGAAGCGTTCGCCGCCCACGATCGGCGGTTCATCACGGACGGTATCTGGACTATCGGCCCGCCCGAGGGGGCAGTGTCGTACCTATCCGCCACCGAATTAAAAGGCGAACTCGACGTTCCGACCAACCTCTCGCCGGAGGATCGGTACTACGCGCTGAACGCGGATATCACCGTGCACGGGCCGGTTACGTTGGAGCTTCCCGGCTGTCGGCGAACGTTTCCCACGATCCTCGTCGAGTCGTTGGCCGCCTCGCTACAAGTCCACCTCCAGCCCCCGACCGAGGAGTTCGCCCAGTACTTCAACGCGGCGTTGCGAACCGTCGGCCCGCTCGTGGCACTGGCGGCGAACGCCCCCTTTCTCCCGCCCGAACTGTACACCGACGCCGACCCGGAGACGGTGTTGACCGCCGGGGTCGAACTCCGACTCCCCGTGTTCGAGTCGATGAACGTCCGCGACCCGGGCAAGGTCCGGTTACCGCGCGATATCGACTCCCCGGCGGACGCCGTGGAGTGTATCGTCGACGACAGAACGTGTGCGCCGTACCTCCGCGAATGGCTTCCGGCGGAACCATCCGAGGGGTTCGAAGCCGAGTACTGCGAGTTTATTCACAAGCAGGGAACCTGCTGGCGCTGGGTCCGCCCCGTGTTCGGACCCGAGGGACCGCGGTTGGAGTACCGACCGCTCGCCGCGCAACCGAGCGTGGCCGACGTCATCGGGTTCCAAGCGGTCGTTGCCGGCCTTCTCCACGGCGTCGTCACCACCGACCACCCCCTGCTCGAACTGCCGTGGCGGGCCGCCCGCGAGTCGCTGTACGCGGCGAGCCGGGACGGGTTCGCGGCGCCGCTCGCGTGGGTGACCCGCAACGGCGGTCGAACCGACGACCCGGCGGTCCTCTATCCGGACCTGTTCGCGCTGGCTCGAGCGGGGCTGCGCGATCGGGGATTGACGGACGCCCGTATCGACGAGCTCTTCGCCCCGATCGAGCGCCGCTGGACGACCCGCACGACGCCGGCGACGTGGAAGCGGGAGCGTGTCAGAGCTCGGCTCGACGGCGGGGAGGATCTCGACGCCGCCATCACCGGGATGCAACGGCAGTACATCCGGCGGGCCGAGACGGGGGAGCCGTTCGTCCGCTGGCTCGAGTGAACGGCGGGTGACGTGCTTCCGTGGCGATTTCGGTCGAAGAGCGCATTCGCCACCGTTCTGTCCGTCCGACGCCGCATCGCTCCTCCGTGTCAGCACGTCGCGCCTCTCGGTGACCCACGGGTGGGTCCTCCTCCCTTCGAGCGTCTCCCGGCCACCGAACACCTCTCACCACGCCGGTGGCATCCGGATGTCCTCCTCGTGGAATCGTTCTTTCACGTGAGAGAGATACGCAGATCGAATCCGAACGAAATCCCGTCTGCTGGGATCGCGAATCCAGATCCGGGCCTGGAGTTGCACGCGCGAGTTGTTGACTTCCATGATCCGAGCGGTCGGCTCCGGCCGGTCGAGTATTTCCTCGAGCGCTTCTGCCTCTTCGCGGAGAATCGCCGTCGCCACGTCGGCGTCGTCCTCGTAACCGATCCAGAACTCGGCGGTGATCCGGAGCCGCTTCTCCTCGACGGAGTTGGTCACGGCCGAAGTGGCAAGTTCCGAGTTCGGAACGCTCACGATCTCGTTATCGAACGTCCGTACTCGGGTGGTACGAAACGTGATGTCATCGATCACACCGGTGGTCTCGTTCCATTCGATCCAATCGCCTATTTTGAACCTCGGATCAGCGATGATAAACACGCCACTGACGAGGTTATTGACGACATCGCGCGCCGCGAATCCGACCGCGAGCGTAACGGCGGCGAGGAACGGTCCGGTGATATTGATACTCTCATCGAAACCGGAAAGCGTGAGTGCAGCGTACAGGCCGACGAGAACCACTCCGACGTGGACGACCTGTTCTATCGTCCGGCGTAACGTTATCTCGACACCGCCCGCGTCTAGGAGGACGGTCAGGAGCGGCTCGAAGACGAATCGTCCCGCTAAGTAGATTGCACTGACCACCACGACGAACGTGAGTAGGTGAACGCCCGTGGCTCCGAGTAACGGGAATTGAGTATCCGCTAGTTGGACCCCACCGATGATAACGGATAGCATACTGGCAGTACGGCAAACAGCGCCTTGAGTTCACTGCTGACGATCCTCGCGCGCTAGCGCGGGGAGGATAACGAGCGCTGCTCGGTCGACTCCGCTACTCGGCTGGTTCCACCGGCAGCGTTCTCCGGCGGTCCCGGAGAGGGAGGGCTACTCCTCGGTGAGCAACCGACGGAGCACCAGGTGAAGGATTCCGCCGTTTTCGACGTATCGAACGGCTGCCGGCGTCCCGACCTGTGCCGTGACCTGAAATTCGACGGTCGAGTCGTCGGCGCGTTCCGCGACGACGGTGAGCTCGTCGTTCACCTCCAGGCCGTCGTCGAGCCCGTGAATCGCGACTCGTTCCGAGCCGTCGAGGCCGAGCGACTCCCAGGAGTCGCCCTCGTCGAACTGGAGCGGCAAGACGCCCATCCCGACGAGGTTGTCGCGGAAGATGCGCTCGTAGCTCTCTGCGATCGTCGCACGGACGCCAAGCAGATCCGTTCCCTTCGCCGCCCAGTCGCGGCTCGATCCGGTTCCGAGCTCCTCGCCCGCGAACACGACCTGCGGCGTGTCGTCCTCGCGGTAGCGACGGCTGGCCTCGAAGACCGTCGTCTGTTCGTCGGTCGGGTGATGGATCGTGTAGCCCCCCTCGACGTCGTCGAGCATCTGGTTCTCGATGCGGACGTTCGCGAACGTCCCCCGCATCATCACCTCGTGGTTCCCGCGGCGGGCGCCGTACGTGTTGAACTCGTTCGGTTCGACGCCGTGGTCGGCGAGCCACCCGCCGGCCGGCTGCTCGCGGCTGAACGGTCCGGCCGGGCTGATGTGATCGGTCGTGACCGTATCACCGAGCAGCATCAGCGTGCGGGCGTCGTCGATATCGGCGACGCCGGGCTCCTCCAGGGGAAAGTCCCTGAAAAACGGCGGTTCTCGGATGTACGTCGAGGAGTCGTCCCACTCGTAGACGTCACCGGTCGGCGCGTCGAGCGCGTCCCAGCGCTCGTCGCCCTCGAACACTTCGGCGTACTTCTCTCTGAACATCGAGGAATCGACGCTGTCG
>NZ_JAWOBM010000078.1:0-91304 GCF_046498025.1 Halorubrum sp. | reverse complement strand
ACGATGAACACGTTCCACTACGCCGGCGTCGCGGAGATCGACGTCACGCAGGGGCTCCCCCGGCTCATCGAGCTGGTGGACGCCCGGAAGACGCCGGACACGCCGATGATGACCGTCCACCTCGAGGGCGAGTACGCGACCGACCGCGAGAAGGCCCACGAGGTCGTCTGGTCGATCGAGGCGACGCGCATCCTCGCGCTCGGCGACGTGTCGACGAACGTCGCCGACATGCTGGTGCGCATCGACCTGAACGACGACACCCTCTTGGAGCGGTGGCCGACCCACACCGATCCCTCGGCGGTCGCCGAGGTCATCGCCGAGACCATCGAGGACTCGCTCGGCGTCGACACCCGGCAGTCGGGCACCGTCATCGAGTTCGGTCCGAGCGAGCCCAGCTACCGCGAGCTGCTCCAGCTGGTCGAGCGGCTCCGCGACATCGTCTTCAAGGGGATCGAAGAGATCGAACGCGTCGTCATCCGGAAAGAGGAGATCGACGGCGAGGAGGAGTTCGTCCTCTACACCGAGGGGTCGGCGTTCGGCGACACCCTCGACATCGAAGGCGTCGACGCCTCGCGGACGACGTGTAACAACATCCACGAGATCTACCGCAACCTCGGCGTCGAGGCCGCCCGCGAGACGATCATCGACGAGACGAAGAACACGCTCGAAGAGCAGGGGCTCGACGACGTGAACGTCCGCCACCTGATGTTGGTGGCCGACATCATGACGAACAACGGCGAGATCGACTCGATCGGCCGCCACGGCATCTCGGGCTCGAAGGACTCGGTGCTCGCGCGCGCGGCGTTCGAGGTGACGGTCAACCACCTCCTCGACGCGGCGATCCACGGCGAGTACGACGAGCTCGACGGCGTCATCGAGAACGTCATCGCCGGTAAGCCCATCTCGCTCGGGACGGGCGACGTCGACCTCCGGATGGGGTCGCGCGTCGTGGGCGACGACTGATGCGCGTCGAGCTCTCCGACGAGGCGCGGCGCTACATCGGTCGCTTCGACGAGCTGACCGGGGTCGCGCCGAAGGACTGCCTCGTGGAGGGCGACCGGCTCGTGTTCCTCGTGCCGGCCGGCGAGATGGCCGCCGCGATCGGACAGGCGGGCGAGACCGTCGAGGAGGCGGAGCGCCGGCTCGGCAAGTCGGTCGAGCTGGTGGAGGACGCGGACACCCCGGCGGCGTTCGTGGCGAGCGCGCTCGCGCCCGCGGCGGTCAACGCCGTGACGATCTCCGAGCAGAACGACCGCGTCGCGTACGTCGAGGTGCCGGAGCCCGACCGCGGTGTCGCCATCGGTGCGGACGGGACCAACATCGAGACGGCCCGGACGCTGGCGAAGCGTCACCACGACATCGACGACGTCCAGCTGACGTAGGCCCGACCCGATCCCTCGACCGCGAACCCACGTTCTTTTGTCCGCGGCGCGGTTTTTCGACCCATGGACCGCAGACGCGTTCTCGCGGGGCTCGGGGCCGGGGTCGCGGTCGGGGTCGCCGGCTGTTCCGGCGACGACGACGGGTCGGGTGACGACGGGGCGGACGACGACGGCCCCGACCGTCCGTTCGCAGAGGCGGAGTGGCGCGACGGGGACGGGCTCGCGCTCGAGGTACTCGCCGAGACGCACGCCGAGTCGCTCGTCGAGGCGGGCGGGTTCACGCTGTTCTCGACGGCGGAGACGAGCCACGACGGCGACGCGGAGCCGACCCCGTGGCTTCCCTCGCAGACCTACGAGTCCGGGTACGACCTGGAGAACGGTCGCCAGTACGTGAAACAGGAGATGACGGAGACGGAGGAGCCGGACGTCACGGAGCTGTACGTCGCCGGCGACGAGCTGCTGTTCCGGCGGCGGGCCGACGGCGAGACGCAGTACGACCGCCAGTCGGTGGACCGGTCGGATGCAGACCTCGAAGAGGCGATGCGACAGGAGGCGCTGACGGGGATCCGCGTGGGGGCCGAGACGGCGGCCGGCGAGACGGAGTACGAGGGACTGAACCGCTGGAACGCGACGAGCGACGGCGAGGGGCAGGTCCGCGACGAGCCGACCGCCCGGTTCACAGCCGACGAGTTCGACGGCGACCGGAACATCCCGGAGGCGGCCGAAACCGCGTCGGCGACGGCGCACGTGTACGAGTCCGGGGTCGTGCCGCGGCTCGAGCAGTCGTGGACCGGCGAGCACGACGACCAGCAGGCGACCGTCGACGTCGACATCGACTACCGCAATCCCGGCGCGGAGATTCCCGAGCCCGACTGGGCCGACGACGCCCGCGAGGCGACGGACGGGTAAGACGGCGGCGGCGATACCCCGGACGGGACGACGGGGCGGTCACCGTCACCGACGGCGACAAACGACGCCCGCTCACGCCGGCTTACCGGCTCAGCGGAGCGGAGCGACGGTCATTTCGTATCGCGCGTGTCGCGAAAACACCCTCAGAATGGACGAGAGGTACCGCTCGAGCGATCTGAGGGCGTTTCGTCGCGTCGAAAGACGACGCTTAAGTAGCTCCGTTCGGAAGTAGACGTACGATGGCGAACGGCAAATACGCGGCCCGTAAGCTCAAACAGGACCGGCAGAAGCGCCGCTGGTCCGACTCCGAGTACGCTCGGCGAGAGCGCGGGCTCAAGAAGAAGTCCGACCCCCTCGAGGGCGCCCCGCAGGCCCGCGGGATCGTCCTCGAGAAGGTCGGAATCGAGGCAAAGCAGCCGAACTCGGCGATCCGAAAGTGCGTCCGCGTCCAGCTCATCAAGAACGGGAAGCAGGTCACCGCGTTCTGTCCCGGTGACGGCGCCATCTCGTTCATCGACGAGCACGACGAGGTCACGATCGCCGGGATCGGTGGAGCCAAGGGTCGCGCGATGGGCGACCTCTCCGGCGTCAACTACAAAGTCGAGAAGGTCAACGGCGTCTCGATGATCGAACTGGTTCGCGGCAACGCGGAGAAGCCCGTCAGATGAGCGGTGAGGAAGCCGAGGCCGCGTCCGACGAGGACGTCGCCGCCGACGAGCCGGACCCGGACGCGCCCGCCGCCAGCGAGGCCGCCAACGAGAACGCCAAGCTGTTCGGCGTCTGGGACGTCACCGAGATCGCCTACGAGGACCCCTCGACGAAGCGGTACATGACCGTGACGCCCATCGCCCACACCATGGGCCGCCACGCGTCGAAACAGTTCAAGAAGTCCGAGATCTCCCTGGTCGAGCGGCTGATCAACCGCCTGATGCAGACCGAGGAGAACACAGGGAAGAAACAGCAGGCGACGCGGATCGTCCGTGACGCCTTCGACATCGTCCACGACCGGACCGAGGAGAACCCGGTGCAGGTCCTCGTGACGGCCGTCGAGAACGCCGCGCCTCGGGAAGAGACCGTTCGCCTGAAGTACGGCGGCATCTCCGTCCCCAAGGCGGTCGACGTCGCGCCCCAGCGTCGCGTCGACCAAGCGCTCCTGTTCATTTCCGACGCCGTCGCCAGCGCGACGTACAAGTCGACCACGTCCGCCGCCGAGGCGCTCGCCAACGAGCTGACCGCCGCCGCCGACTACGACGCCGACCGCTCCTACTCCATCTCGCAGAAGGAGGAGCGCGAGCGCGTCGCCGCCGCGGCCCGCTGACGCGACGGCTTCGGCCGGCCGAGCGGACTTCTCTCTTTCCACGCCTTCGAGTCGCGACTCCATCTGGATTCGACCGACGAAATCACCGACTCCCGTCGTCTCACGTCACGGTTCCCGGCAAGCGTCCAGATCGGCGACATTTATTTGTAGATCCTCCAGAGACACGCACAACGTATGGCAGGCACAGTCATGCAGTTCTGGCGGCGGTATCGGGCGGTGCCGATCGTGTATCGCATCGGACTGGCGTTCGTGCTCGGCTCGGTGTTCGGCCTCGCCGTGGGTCAGCCGGCGACCGCGCTCCAGCCGCTCGGCGACCTGTTCGTGAATCTCCTGAGCATGCTCATCGTACCGATCGTCGTCTTCACGCTGCTGATGGGGGCGCGTCGGCTCTCGCCGAGCAACCTCGGGAAGATCGGCGGGCAGGTGGTCGCGCTGTACGCCCTCACCTCGGCCGCGGCGGTCGGCTTCGGGCTGCTGGTCGCGAACCTCATCGATCCGGGGGTGAACCTCGAACTGGGCGACGCGGAACCGCAGACCGCCGAGGCGCCCGACATCGTCGAGGTGATCCTGGGTATCGTCCCGCAGAACCCGATCGGAGCGATGGCGTCCGGGGACATCCTCCCGATCATCTTCTTCATCATCGTGTTCGGGCTCGCGCTGGCGCTCGTCGAGCAGTCCACCGACTCGGCCGACATCCGCGACGGCGTCAAGTCCTTTTACGACCTCGCAGAGGCCGGCGCCGAGGCGATGTTCAAGATCGTCTGGGGCGTCATGGAGTACGGCGTGATCGGGGTGTTCGCGCTGATGGCGGCGGTGTTCGGCGAGGCCGGCGTCGACGCGATCGTCCCGTTCGCCCTGCTGATCGCCGCGCTGGCGATCGCCGTCGTCGCGCACATCGCGGTCGTCCACCTCGGCATCATCGTGCGGCTGTTGGCCGGACAGTCGCCGGTGGCCTTCCTCGTCGGCGGACGCGACGCGCTGATCACCGCGCTGTCGATCCGCTCGTCGAGCGGCACGCTCCCGGTGACGATGGCCAACGCGGACAACAACTTTCATATCGACGAGGGCGTCTACAGCTTCTCGCTGCCCCTCGGCGCGACGATCAACATGGACGGCACCGCCCTGTATCAGGGCGTCGCGGCCGTCTTCGCCGCGAACCTCGTCGGCGTCCAGCTGTCGCTCGCAGAGCAGCTGACGGTCGTCCTCGTCGCCGTGCTGGCGAGCGTCGGCGCCGCGGGCGTCCCGGGGACGGGGCTCATCATGCTGACGCTCGTGTTGACCCAGCTCGGGCTCCCGCTCGAGGTCGTCGGGTTCGTCGCGGGCGTCGACCCGATCTTGGACCGCATGCGGACGATGACCAACATCAGCGGCGATCTGGCGGTCACCACGATCGTCGCGAAGTGGAACAACGCCATCGACTTCACGCAGGGCGCGTGGGTCGGCGAGAGCGGTGAGCCCGGCGTCGCCGCTGGCGACGATTAAAAAAGCGGAAATCCGTCGCGGAGGGGCGGCGGACCGCCCGTCCGCGAACGGTTCGACCGTCCGTGAGCCGTCTCAGTCGTCGGCCGGCGCCGCGCCGGAGCCGTCATCGGCGTGCTGCTGTTTGACCCACGAGAGCTTGCCGCCGGCCGCGAGGATCTCGCGCTCGCGCTCGGAGGCGTCGAGGTCAGCGGTGAACTCCCAGTCGTCGTTGACGCTCACGGTGAACTCCTCTTGTCCGGAGGAAACGCCCGCGGGCACGTCGTCGACGATCTGGAGGTCGTCGCCCTGCTCGATCCGCTCGTATGTCTCCGCGTCGATCGCCAGCGGGACGATGCCGAAGTTGAACAGGTTCGCCTTGTGGATGCGGGCGAAGCTCTGCGCGAAGACGGCCTCGATACCGAGGTACATCGGACAGAGGGCCGCGTGTTCGCGCGAGGAGCCCTGTCCGTAGTTCTCGCCGGCCACGAGGACGCCGCCGTCGGCGTCGAGCGAGCGCTGCGCGAACGTGTCGTCGACGCGCGAGAGCGTGAACTCGGAGAGCTTCTCGATGTTCGAGCGGAACTTCAGGATGTCCGCCGTCGCCGGGATGATGTGGTCGGTGGTGATGTTGTCCGTCATCTTGAGGAGCGCCTCACCGCCGTCCACGTCGATCCCGTCCTTGAGCGGGACGTCGCCGATGTTCGGCCCCTTGACGAGGCCGTCGTCGATCGCCTCGTCGGGCGCGATGATGTCGGAGTCGGACTCGCCCATGCCGGGACCGTATTTCGTCCCCATCTCGAACCCGGGCTCTTCGAGGTCGCCGAGGTCGTCGGCGAGGTCGCGCGGGTCGACGATCTCGCCGGTGATGGCCGCCGCGGTGGCGACCTCGGGCGAGCAGAGGAAGACGGAGTCGTCCTCGATGCCCGAGCGGCCCTCGAAGTTGCGGTTGAAGGTGCGCAGCGAGACGGAGTCGGAGGCGGGCACGTGACCGATGCCGATACACGCGCCGCAGGTCGCCTCGGAGAAGTTGACGCCGGCCGCCATCATCTCCGCGGTCCAGCCCTCGCGGGCCAGCATCTCGGAGGCCTGCTTGGAGCCGGGCGCGACGATCATCTCGGTGCCCTTCGACACCTCGCGGCCCTCCAGCATCTTCGCGCTGGGGAGGATGTCCTCGTAGGCGCCGTTGGTACAGGAACCGATGATGACCTGCTCGACGTCGGTGCCCTCGTACTCGCTGACGGGGGCGACGTTGTCGGGCATCGAGGGGGCGGCCACGAGCGGCTCGAGGTCGGAGAGCTCGACCTCGATCGTCTCCGCGTACTCCGCGTCGTCGTCGGGCTGGAGGTCGACGTACTCCTCCTCGCGGTCCTGACGCGCGAGCCAGTCCTTCGTCTTCTCGTCGGTCGCGAAGATCGAGGAGGTGGCGCCGAGCTCGGTGCCGAGATTCGTGATCGTGGTCCGCTCCGGGATCGAGAGGTTCTCGGCACCGGGGCCGGTGTACTCGAAGATCTTGCCGACGCCGCCCTTGACCGTCAGCTCGCCGAGCAGGTGGAGCGCGATGTCCTTGGCGGTCGCCCACTCGGGGAGCTCCCCTTCGAGGTGGACGTTGACGACCTCGGGCATCTCGACGTAGTAGGGGCCGCCGCCCATCGCGACGGCGATGTCGAGCCCGCCCGCGCCGATCGCGAGCTGGCCGAGTCCGCCCGGGGTCGGCGTGTGCGAGTCGGACCCGAGCAGCGTCTTGCCGGGCGCGGCGAAGTTCTCCTTGTGGACCTGGTGGCAGATGCCGTTGCCGGGGCGAGAGAAATAAGCGCCGTACGTGCCGGCCGCAGAGCGGAGGAAACGGTGGTCGTCGGTGTTCTTGAAGTCGAACTGGTACGTCTGGTGGTCGCAGTACTGCGCGGCGAGCTCCGTCTGGACCTCGTCGAGGTCCAGCGCCTCGAACTGGAGCCACACCATCGTTCCGGTGGTGTCCTGCGTCAGCACCTGGTCGATCTCGATGCCGATCTCCTCCCCGGGCGTCAGCTCGCCCTCGACGAGATGATCATCGAGGATCTTCTCGGTAATCGTTTGTCCCATATCATTCGCACGTCGCCCTCCCGAGAATATAAAACCCGCGAGTTTTTTGGAAGATCGACCGTGTAAGATCCGCCGAGGCGGCAATTCTTGGGGGATGATCGACGAGGTATCGTCCCCCGTGTGAGCAATAGTCGTAACGAGAGTATAAGGCTCATAAAGGCCGTTATCGGTTGAATTTTCCGGATCTCGCGGCGGCTGCGGGCGAGGCGGCACGTACCGCGTCGGCGTGCGACACCGTTTAGTCTCGGCCGCGGGTTGGGTCGGGCATGTTCGACTCGGGTGCGACGGTGGCAGCGGCGTTGGAAGCCGGCGACGCCGACCTCGACGACGCGCAGCGACAGCCGAACGGCGTCGATCTCACGGTCGGCGCGGTGTTCGAGCAGACGGAACCGGGCGCGATCCGTCGCGACGGCAAGCGGGTGGGCGAGCGCGAGGAGATCGAGCCCGAGGACGGCGCGTATCGACTCGACCCCGGAACGTACGTGGTCCGGTACGGCGAGCCGGTCCGGATTCCGAGCGAGCGGATCGGCTTCGTGCTCCCGCGTTCGACGCTGCTTCGGAACTCCTGTACCCTCGACACGGCCGTCTGGGACGCCGGGTACGAGGGCGTCGGCGAGGGGCGTCTCCACGTGGGACACGCGATCGAGATCGAGCCGGGAGCGCGTCTCGCTCAGCTGGTGCTCGCCGAAGCCGACCACGACGGGGCGTACGAGGGGTCGTATCAGGCGGAGAACCTGTAGCGGGGGCAGATCACCCCGTCGAGGAACGCGCTCTCGGGGCCGTCACCGACGGGTCCGAGGGCGGCGGTGACCGCGCGAGGTTCGGGCGTCGCTCGTCGGTATCAAAGGAACGAACCGCACGCCCGTGCCGGGAAAAGGTGGCACGAGCGTGCCGTTCGATAGGTCCCCGCTGACGCTTCGGCCCTCCAAAGCGAAGCGTCACGCGAACTAAGCGGGGGAACGAACTTAAGCGTAGCGGGGCGGCAGCGCCGCCGGACGCGGATCCGGTCCCGTCGGTCGGAATCGCTCGACAGAGAAGCCCTAGCGTCTCGCCGGGTGGTCGTCACGGAGCCGGGACTGCCCCGGACCGAGCAGTCGCTCGCGGAGCGTGCCGCCGCGCCGCGCCTCGCCGTCGGTCGGATCGGGAACGAGTCCGCGTTCACGCAGTTCGGGTACCACGAGGTCGACGAAGTCCGTTAGCGAGTCCGGGCGCACGACCTCCTTCACGTTGAACCCGTGGACGCCGACCTCCTCGTGCCAGTACGCCAGCTCGTCGGCGACCGTCTCCGGCGTGCCGACGACCTTCGGGGAGGTGGTGCCGAGGCCGCAGAACTCCGCGACCTCGCGAACGGTCCACTCGCGGTCCGGCTGGGCCTTCGTGAACGCGTTCATCGTTCCCTGAATCGCGTCCGTCTCGATGTGCTCGACCTTCTGGTCGGGGTCGAGCTCGGACAGGTCCATGTCGAGGAACCCCGACAGGAGCGCGAGCGTCGCCTCGACGTCGACGTGCCGCGTGTGCTCCTCGTACTTCGCCTCCGCGAGCGCCCGCGTCTCGCCGACGACGGGGACGACGCCGATGAAGAACTTCAGGCTCTCGGGGTCGCGACCGCGGTCGGCCGCGCGCGACTTCACGTCGGCCATGTACTCGCGGACGCCCTCCTCGGTCGGCTGGCTGGCGAAGACGGCCTCGGCGTTCGCGGCCGCGAACGCCCGCCCGCGGTCGGAGGAGCCGGCCTGGTACACGACGGGGGTCCGCTGCGGCGAGGGCTCGCAGCCGTGGGGGCCGGGCACGGAGAAGTGCTCGCCCTCGTGGTCGATCGCCGAGACCTTCTCGGGGTCGGTGTACCGCCCGGACTCGCGGTCGACCTCGACCGCGTCGTCGTCCCACGACTCCTCCCAGAGCTTGTAGCAGACGTCGAGGAACTCGTCGGCGCGGTCGTAGCGCGTCTCCTTGTCCATCCGCTCCGAGAGCCCGAGGTTCTCGGCGGCCGACTGGAGGTAGGAGGTGACGACGTTGATCGCGATCCGGCCGTCGGTGAGGTGATCGAGCGTGGAGAACTCCCGCGCGAGCTGGTAGGGGTGGGTGTACGTCGTCGAGCGCGTCACGGCGAACCCGAGGTCGTCGGTGACCTCCGCCATCGCGGGGACGACCAGTTGCGGGTCGCTCGCGGGCGTCTGGACCGCCTTCTCGACGGCCGTGTGGCGGTCGTCGCCGTACACGTCGTAGATCCCGCGCACGTCGGCGAAGAAGACCGCCTCGAAGCCGCCGCGCTCGGCGGTCCGCGCGACCTCGGTCCAGTACTCGCGGTCCGCGTACTCCGGCGACCGGTCGCCGGGGTAGGTCCACGACCCCGGCGACACGTGCTCGACGGAGGCCATGGTAAAGAGGTTGAGATGCAGGTGGTCGGGCATGGACCCGGATACGGGAGGCTCGGATAATACCCCACAGAAAGGGGCGTCACTTGTCGATGTCGGAGACGCCGGCGGGGGCGACGGCGAAACCGAGCTACGGCGACGGGGTGTCCGGCGAGGAGACGTACGCGGCGAAGTCGGAGGTGGTGATGATCCCGATCGGCGTGTCGCCGTCGACGACGGGCACGTGGTGGAAGCCGTGTTCGACCATCGTCGCGGCGACGTCCGAGACGAAGTCCTGCGCGCCGGCCGTGATCGGGTCGCGCGTCATGTACCGCTCGACGGTGGTCTCCGCCTTCGGCTGGCTCTTCGCGACGATGTCGACGAAGTCCGTCGTGGTGAGGATGCCGACCAAGGCGCCGTCGTCGACGACCAGCACCGAGCTGATGTCGTTGTCGAGCAGCACGGCGGCCGCGTCCTCGACCAGCGTGTCGGGCGTTACCGTGTGGAGATCGCTCGTCATCAGCCGCGCGACGAACACGTCGTCGATGTCGTTCATACTCGAGAGTCCGTCGCTCGGGGTATAAGGATTCCCACAGTCACAGGAACCGGGAGAGGCCCGACTGCCGGCGCGGGCCGTCGCCGTCGGGCTCGGCCACCCACGCGGTCCGCTCGTCGCGGAGCCGGTCGCGGTCGATCGCCGGCGGGTCGGCGGGGTCGTACGCGGTGCAGGCCGCGCCGCAGTCGCGTCCCGGGTTCACCACCCTGTCGAACCGGTCGCAGTACGGCCGGCCGTCGGCGGTCCCCGCCGCGTGCGCGCACGCTGGGGGCGACGGCCGCCACCCCTTCCCGTACGCGCGCTCGGCGACCCGGCGCCGCTTGCGGGCCAGCGCGTCCGGGTCGACGAGGGCGACGTCGGTCCGGAGCGACCGCTCCTCGCGGATCTCTACCCCCGGCGCGTCGGGCGTCAGCGGCGTCGGCTCTCGGACCACCTCGCGCTCGCCCGTCTCGGGGTCGAACCGCCAGACGCCGACCGGGTCCGGGATCCGGTTGAGGTGCGCGCGAGTGACGTACGAGGCGGTGGCGAGGACCACCTCGTCGAACAGGCCGAGCGCGACGTCGTACCGCAGCTGGGCCGCCAGGTCGCCCGGCGTCCCGAGATCGGGCTTGTTCTCGATCGCGGTCAGCGAGCCGACCCAGTCGTCGGGGTACCGAGCGGTCGCGCGCACGACCGGGCGCCCGTCGCGGCGCTCGCGCTCGAGGTAGCCGATCTCGACCGCGCGCTCGACGACCGCGGCCGCTCGGTCCGGGGGGAGGTCGAACGCCGCCGCGACGGGGACCGCCTCGCCGGGACCGACCGCCGCCTCGATCGCGGGGTCGGGGATCCGCTCGGGCGTGATCGCCGCCCGTCGGTCGAACCCCGGTCCGGGCGCGAGCACGCAGACGTCGACGATGCGGCCGCCGGGGTTCGCGACGCCGGCACCGAGCTGACGGGCGACGACGGTGTCCGGCGATTCGAGCGCGGCGCACAGGGCCAGCTCGAACCGGAACTCCATGAGAGACCGGAGGGGCGCCGGCGAGTAAAGCGCGTCGGCGCGGGCGATGGCGTATAAAGGGTAGTGAGACGCGGCGGCGCGGACGCCGGCGTCTCGGTTCGGAACCGCCGCGGTCGAAACCGGTATTCCCGGGCGGCGTCAACGTCGACCATGCGCCGGGTCACCCGGAATCTCCTCATCGCCATCGCCCTGGTCGTCGTCGCCCTGCTCGCGCTGGGCGCCCTGCCGAGCTACCTCGGCAGCGGCGACCCCTACTACCTGACCGCCGAGCCGATCGAGACCGACGAGCCGACGGTGGACGTCACCAACGCCTCCGAGCAACAGTATCCGTTCCTGACGAGCGCGCTCGCGAGCGACGACGGGCGGTCAGACCCGTACCGGGCCGACACGTACGGGATCAAGGAGTGGTTCACCCACACGCCCTTCGACGAGGTGGACGCGCTGGCGCGACAGACGCCCGAGGCGGCGACCGACGACGGCGTCCGCGTGCGGTACGAGGGGACGGTCTACCGCGCGGAGGTGGTGCAGCCGTGACCGACGAGAGCGAGCGCCCGATCGACGACGCGACGCCCCCCGGTGACGGGTGCCCCGCCGCCGACCTCCGGGACCTGCCGGCCTTCTCCGACGGACGGACCCACTCGCTGCCCGGCGAGCCGGAGTGGCCGGTCAGGGAGGTCGCCGTCGAGTACGATCCCGGCTGGTACGTGGGCGGGTACGACCGCGTCGAGCAGCCGGACGGGTCGGAGAAGAAGTACTACTGGGCGGAGCTGTCGCCCGCGACGGTCGTGGTCGCGGTCGCCGACGGCGACGTGCTGTTCGTCGAGCAGTACCGCCCGACGGTTCGGAACACCCAGCTGGAGCTACCCGCGGGGATCGTGGAGCCTGGCGAGTCGTACACCGCCGCCGGGGCGCGCGAGCTCGCCGAGGAGACGGGGTTCGCGCCCTCCTCGACCTCGCTGCTCCAGGAGGTGTGGTGTTCGACGGGGGTGCTCCGCCACAAGCGCGGGTACGTGTTCGCCGAGGGGCTCGACCCCGTGAGCGTCGACCACGACAGCAACGAGTTCCTCGCGCCGCGAGCGGTCCCGGTCGAGGAGGCGCTCGAAATCGCCCGCGCGCCCCCGACGAACGACGCGACACTGGAGGGACTGCTGCTCGCCGATAACGAGGGGCTGCTCTGAGCGCGGCGGCCGGTCCCGACCGCGCCGCGTCCCCCGAACGCGACGACTGCATCGAAACCCGACGAACGTCCAGTTCACCGCGGAGAAGCGGAGATATTAGTCGGCTCGCCCCCTATCTCTTGGCATGAGCCAGACCTCGGAACAGTCGGTGTTGCTCTCTGACGACCCGCCCCTCGACCTCCGGCTCTCGGAGTCGGAACTCGAGGCGACCCGCGAGCGCGTCGTCTCGTTCATCGCGGACGTCGTCGACGACGCGGGCGCCGAGGGGGCCGTCCTCGGCCTCTCGGGCGGTATCGACTCGACGCTGACCGCCTACCTCGCCGTGGAGGCGCTCGGCGAGGACGGGCTCCACGGGCTCACCATGCCCTCGGAAGTCAACGACCCGGACGTGATGAGCGACGCCGAGCGCGTCGCGCACGACCTGGGGATCGAGTACGACGTGGTCGAGATCCAGCCGATCGCGGAGTCGTTCTTCGACGCGTTCCCGGAAGCCGCCGCCGACCAGACCGCGGCGGGGAACGTGTACGTCCGGACGCGGGCGGTCCTCAACTACTTCGTCGCCAACGCCGAGAACAGGGTCGTCCTCGGCACGGGGAACCGCGCGGAGGCGATGACGGGGTACTACACCAAGTACGGCGACCAGGCGGTCGACTGCAACCCGATCGGGAACCTCTACAAACAGCAGGTCCGTCAGCTGGCCGCGCACGTCGGCGTCCCGCGGGACCTCGTGATGCAGGAGCCGACCGCGGGAATGTGGGAGGGACAGACCGACGCGGCCGAGCTGGGCCTCGACTACGACGTCGTCGACGCGATTCTGGCGGTCCACGTCGACGGGGGGCTCTCCCGGTCGGCGACGGTCCGCGAGCTCGGCGTGCCCGAGACCGCCGTCGACCGCGTCGTCGACCTCTACGAGCGCAGCGCTCACAAGCGGTCGATGCCGCCGGCTCCGGAGCGGTAGACGGAGACCGAACGGCACAAAAACGGCCGATCAGGCGTCGTGCGCCCGTTGTTTCGTGACTTCCGCGATACCGGCGTTGGCCGAGCAGTTCGGACACGCGTGGATCCGACCGCGCGCGTCCGAGAACACGCGGGCGAACCGGTCCGAGACGTGCGCGTCGCAGTGTTCACACGTGGGCATCGTGGAGGCATCCTCGGTGTGAGATGGCGTCGTGTGTCATGGTGTTCTATGCATGTGAACGTTGGGCACGAACGCGTAAGTGGGCTTTCCGAACTCTGTCCCAAATTTCCCCCAAAAGCGCGTCGACGGCCGGAGTCAGCGACCGTCGAGCCGAGCCTCAGAACGCCCGGAGATCCTCGAGCACGGCCGCAGCGGAGCCGTCGTCGATAGCCTCGCGGGCGGCGTCCAGCCCGTCGTCGATCGAGTCGGCGTCCTCGCGGGCGTAGATCCGGAGCGCGGCGTTGACCGCGACCGCGTCGGCGAAGGCGTCGTCGCGGTCGCCGGCCAGCACCTCCTCCGTGATCTCAGCGGAGTCGGCGGCGACGTCGTCGACCGCGAGGTCAGCCTCTTCGAGGTCCATCCCGTACTCAGCGGTCTCGATCTCGAAGTCGTCGAAGGATACGCCCTCGCTGCCGGTCTCGTCGTCGTCGGCCGTCTCGCCGCCGTCGGCGTCCCACTCTGCGACCTTGGTGTAGCCGGGTCGGACGTCGTCGTACCCCTCCATGCCCTGGAACATCAGGACGCGGTCGAGGTCGTGGAACTCGCTCTCGACGAACGTGTCGACCACCTTCTTCGCGAACGCGAGGTGGTAGAAGGAGCCGAGGTGGACGGACGCCCCGGCGGGGTTCGTCAGCGTCTCGATCGTGTTGACGAACGTCCGGACCCCCATCTGGTCGCGGCGGTCGAACAGGTCGTCGATCGCGGGGTTGAACGCGGGCTGGTAGTAGAAGCCGAACCCGGTCTCGTCGACCATGTCGGCGGAGTCGCCGGGCGTCAGCTCGGTGTGGACGCCCAGCTCGTCTAAGACGTGCTTGTAGGCGTCCTGCTTCTGCGTGGGGACGCGGTCGCCGGAGTGGACGACGACGGGGGTGCCGGCCGCGGCGGCGACGACGCCGGCGGCGACGCCGAGGATCGCGGTCCGTCCCTTCCCGTCGTAGTTGGCGCCGCAGTCGACCGGGTCGGCGTCGGGTTCGGCGTACTCGACGCGGTCGCACATCACGTCGACGTACGCCCCGAGCTCCTCTGGCGTGTTCCGCTTCCAGCGGTTCGAGAGCCAGAACGCGCCGAGTGTGGTCGGGTCCGGTTCGCCCGCGAGGATGCGCTCGAACGCCTCGGTCGCCTGCGCGCGCGACAGGTCGTCGGCCGACTTGTGGCCGGAGCCGCAGACCTCGGTCATCAGCCGCTTGAGGGGCCAGTCGCCGAACTCCTGAGTCGCCTGAGCCATACGCGCCGTTGGGGACCTCGAACGAAAAGTCCCTCGCTCGACTCCCGAGTCGCGGGAACGGGCCGCGCTGGGAGGAGGTCCGCGCCGGGATGCGGGCCGCGCCGGGAGGCAGGCTGCGCCGGGATGCGGGCCGCGGAGAAGACGCGTCGGGCGGCGCGCGCGAGCGACGGACCCGACGAACGAGTCGGATCGCGCCGGTGCCGTGGTAGTCAGTCACACATCTTTATCAGACAATCGTTCGTTTTTAGACTATTTTGTGTCTGATACAGAGTATTCTGTCGCTAATATATTCTGTAACGCGCCAATAAAGGCGTTAGAGTTATATGTATGTCCACCCAGTGAAGAATTGTTCCCGATGACGTCAAAATCTCTGGCCACCGCACTGACGCTGTATCGCGCTCGCACTCTGACGCTCAAACAGGCCGCCACCGTCGGCGGTTGCTCGACGGCGCAACTAGAGGAGAGCGCCCGCGCGTTCGCGCCGACGCCGGAGCGGACCCCCGCTGACGACTGACCCCCCTCCGAGCCGCCCGGAACGGCCGCCGTTCTCCGAAACCCGTAGGTACGAGCGACGCGAACAAGACGTAATGAGTCTGGACGCCGACTGGCGGACCGGGATCGACGCGGTCGACGCGGCGCTCATCGACGAGTACCAGAGCGGGTTCCCCGTCGAGCCGCGCCCGTTCGAGCGAGTCGCCCGCGACATTGCGGCCGAAACCGGTGCGGACGTCGACGCCGACGAGGTTCTCGACCGCGTCCGCGACCTCCGCGAACAGGGCGTGTTCCGGCGGTTCGGCGCGGTGCTGAATCCCCCGGTCATCGGTTCCTCGACCCTCGCCGCGGTGCGCGCGCCGGAGGACCGGTTCGACGAGGTCGCCGAGATCATCAACGGCTACCGACAGGTGAACCACAACTACCGGCGCGACCACGAGTGGAACCAGTGGTTCGTCGTCACCGCCGGCTCCCGGGAGACGCGCGACGCGATCCTCGCGGAGATCGAGGAGCGGACCGGCTGCGAGGTGCTGAACCTCCCGATGCTCACGGACTACTACATCGACCTGGAGTTTCCCGTGGTCAACGGAGACCGGTTCGCCCGGGAGTCCCTCGACCACACCGCGGTCTCCGCCACCCGCATCTCCGAGGACGCCCGCGGCGACCTGAGCGCGTTGGAGGCGGACCTCCTCCTGGCGATCCAGGACGGCTTCCCGCTGTCGGCGACCCCCTACGCCGACGTGGCGGACGAGATCGACGCCCCGCTCGACGACGTGCTCGCGGCGGTCGAGCGCCTGCTCGCCGACGGCTGTATCAAGCGTATCGGCTGTGTGGTCAACCACGTCGTCACCGGGTTCACGAACAACTGCATGGTCGTCTGGGACGTGCCCGACGACGAGCTCGACGAGCGCGGCGAGGCGGTCGGGAGCCTGCCGTACGTGACGCTGTGTTACCATCGGCCCCGGCGGACGGACCAGGAGTGGGAGTACAACCTGTTCACGATGATCCACGGCCGCGAGGCCGAGGCCGTCGACGCCAAGATCGACGAGCTGGCGGCCGAGCACCTACCGTTCGCCCACGAGCGGCTCTACTCGACGGAGACCCTGAAACAGACCGGCGCGCGATACGAGGACCTCGTCGCCGACGGCGAGTAACGAGGCGCCGACTACTACTACCGAGACGACGGCGACCAACGAGACGTCGACGGTCCTGAAAAACGGACGGGAGAGCGGAAGACGAATCCGCGTCTCTCAGTCGTCGCCGAACGACGCGGCCGGCTCGTCCGCGTCAAGGGCGTCGTTGCCGAGGGCGTCGGCGTCGAGGCCGCGTCCCGCGTCGAGTCCGTCGAGCGCGTCCGCGCCCGCGACCGCGACGACGACGAAGCCGACCTTCGAGACGACGTCGAGGTAGACGAAGACGAGCATCTCCGTGGAACTCGTCAGGAGCCCGAGCCCGGTGGGCGCGAGCACCCAGACGACCGGGTACAGCGTCCAGAGGACGACCGTGATGTTCCGGAGGGTCCCGAAGACGGCCCGGACGCGGTCTCTCTCGGCCGACGCCGATCGCGGGAGCGTGACGAGCAGGCCGTAGACGAGCGCGACGTACGCCGCCGCGGCGACGCCGAACAGGGCCCATGAGCGCGTTCCCGCGGTGACGACCGCCGCGATTCCGCCGGCGATGATCACCACGTCGACGGCGATCAGTCCGGCGAGGACGCGGCGTGACGGCCGGGCGAGCAGGCCGAGGTACAGGAGCAGCAGCGGGGTCGTGATCAGCCAGTCGAGGTAGCGGGCGACCGGCAGGTCACCGCCCGGCGTCGCCACCGTCCCGAGCCCGAGCGCCATCGCGAGGTACGCGAGCGCCGCGACGCCGGTGACGCCGGCGAGGGTGGCGTAGTACCGCGCGTGCGACTCCCCCGACGCCGACGACCGGGTGGCCCAGTTCCACAGCGGCGGAACCGTTCCGGCGCCCATCGCGAGCAGGCCGAGCCACGCCCACACCGTCGTGTCGGTCAGCATCTCAGTTCACCCACTCTCCGGCGGCGCCGTCGTCGACTCCGCCGCCGTGCGAGAAATCGAAGTCGGTGTCCTCACCGCCCGCCGTCCCGCCGTCTGAGACCGCCGTGACGGCCGCGTTCGCGGCGTCCGGGTCGCCCGAGTCGGCTCCGGCGAGCGCGCCGTCGGCCGCGAACTCGAAGCCGCCGGCGGCGGCGCGGAGACGGCTGGCACGGTCGGAGAGCGACTCGGCGGCGGTCTCGACGGCCCCGAGGGTGCGCTCCTGTTCGTCGACCGCGCCGGTGACGTCGCCGGCCGCGCTGGCCGTCTGCGCGCTGATCGCGGAGACGTCCTCGACGTGGCCGACGACCGCGTCCACGGAGTCGGCCTGCGTCTCCGTGGCGCGGGTAATCTCGGTCATGCTGGTGTCGGTGCGCTCGGAGGCCTCCCGGCGCGCCGCCTCAGCCTCCTCGCGGGCGGTCTCGGCGTCGTCGATCTCGGCGCGGAGCGAGCCGCGCATGGCGTCGAACGCCTCGAACAGCCGGCCGATCTCGTCGGTCCGTCCCGTCTCGAGCGTCACGTCGAGGTCGCCCTCGGCCATCCGCTCCGCCTTCGCCGTGAGCCGGCGCAGCGAGATAACCGTGTTCGACCCGACCGTGACCCCGATGAGCGCGAGTCCGATGACCGTCAACAGCGTCATCCCGATCAGCCCGGAGCGGATCTCCGCGCCGACCGCCCCGATCCCCTCCGTTCGGAGGTAGACGACGGCCCCGTACGTCACTGAGATCCCCGTGACGCCGATCAGCGACAGCGCGAGTTTCGCGCCGTAACTCGACCGGACGCCGGAGAACGGTCCCTCTTGCATGGGGTGTCGATCCCCAGGGCGACGACCGAATTAATAACTGTGACAAAAATATCAGATCTGAGAACCCTGTGCGACCCGAAATCGAGCGGGGCTTCCGTCGCCCCGCGTGTTGCGAGACCGACGCCAGCGCGCGAGACCGGTACGTTGAGGGGCGTTGCGGTCCCCGGATGAGTATGTCCAACGCGTTCGATCGGCTCGGGTACGGGACGTACAAGCTGGCGGACGGCGAGGAGTGCGTCGCCGGGGTCGCCCACGCCCTCGAGACGGGGTACCGTCACGTCGACACGGCGCAAGGGTACGACAACGAGGCGTCGGTGTCGGCGGGGATCGACCGCACCGACGTCGACCGCGACGACCTGTTCGTCGCGACGAAGCTCTCGACGGACAACCTCTCGTACGACGACGCGGTCGCGACCGCCCGGGTGAGCCGCGACCGGCTCGGGGTCGACTCGATCGACCTCCTCTACGTCCACTGGCCGATCAACACCTACGACCCGGCGGAGACGCTGCCCGCGCTCGACGACCTCGTCGACGAGGGCGTCGTCGACCGCATCGGGCTCTCGAACTTCCGGCCCGATCAGCTCGAGACGGCCATCGACCGGCTCGACCACGACGTGTTCGCCCACCAGGTGGAGTGTCACCCGCTGCTCCAGCAGACGGAGCTGCGCGAGCTCGCCGTCGAGCACGGCCACTGGCTCGTCGCGTACTCGCCCATCGCGCGCAACCGGGTCGCGGACGTGGACGCCCTTCGGGAGGTCGCCGAGAAACACGACGCGAGTCCGGCGCAGGTGAGCCTCGCGTGGCTGCTCTCGAAGGAGCGGGTCGCGCCGATCCCGAAGGCCGCCGACCCCGACCACGTCGAGGCGAACTGGGCGGCGCGCGACCTCGAGCTCGATCCCGAGGACGTCGACCGGATCGACGCTCTCGACCGGGGAGAGCGCGTCGTCGACTTCGAAGAGGCGCCGTGGAACCGGGTGTGACCGGGGGCGCCCCCTCCGAGCGGATATATAGGTGTCCGGAGCCGACGTGACCGGTACAGCCGCCTCATAGTCGGTTTTACGTCGGTTCCGGCCGTTTCCGTATCTGTGACCGATCCCGACGTCGGCTCGCCTCAACGACCGGTGCTGCTCGCCGCCACGCCGAGCGCGGAGCGGGTCGTCGAGTGGCTCCGCACGCTCCTCCTGCTGGCCGGCGTGTCTGGACTCCTGATCGCGCTTGTCATGCTAGAGCTCCTCGTTCGGCTGTAGGATGACGCCGCGGCGGGTCCAGGTGTCGCCGCCGACGAGGCGACCCGGCCGACGTCCGCGGCGGAACTGAACGCCGTCCCGCACCGAACGGGGACCCAGACGGCCCTTCGGCCGCGGTTTCACTTTCGCTTTCGGGCGCGTTTTTAAAAGGTGCGGGAACGACGACACGGGTATGAGCCAGTCCACGTTCGACGACGACGACCTGTTCGGCGAGGCGGCCGAAGAGACCCGTGCCGAGGTCGAAGAGCACCTCGCGGCCGCTCGGAACGAGCTCCCGGACCCGGACGACGTGTGGGAGACGGACGCGGACAACGTGCTCGGCGCGCTCAACGGGCTCAAGTCCGCGCTCGACGTCGGCGACGCGCTCGACTCCGTCCGATCGGCGAAGAAGGCGTACGTGCTCGGCGAGCGGGCCGACGCCTTCGAGGACGCCGACGATTTGAAGTCGGAGATCGAGGAGCTGGAGTCGCTCGTCGGCGACATCGAGAGCGCCGCCGAGGAGGTCGCGTCGCTCACCGGCACCGTCCCGGCGATCCGCGGGTCGCTACAGGACGCCGCGGAGGCCGTCGACGAGGACGAGTAACGCTCTCTTTTTAAACGGACTCCCGCTCGACGACCGCCGCCGCGAGCTCCGCGAGCGCGTCGCTCGCGAGGTCGAGCAGGACCTCGCCGCGCTCGGCGTCGCCGGCGGCCGGGTCACCGACCACGCCGTTCTCCGCGAACTCGTCCGAGTCGTGCGCGAGGTTCACGCCCGAGACCCACTCGCCCCACCGGTCGGCGGCGCCTTCCCGCGCGGCCGCGACGCGGTCCTCGCGGACGAGCCCCGGGTTGGTCGCGCGCAGCAGCGCCGTCTCCAGCGGGCCGGCGTGGCCCATGTCGCCCGCGTGTTCGCCGACCGCCTCGAACCACGTGAACGCGACGGCGTACCCGTCGTGGGCGGGGTCCCGAGAGAACCGGCGGGCGACCTCCGCGAGCGCCTCCACGTTGCCGCCATGTCCGTTGACGAACACGACCCGGTCGATCCCGTGGTGCGGCAGCGATTCGGCCGCCTCGCGGACGTACGTCCGGAAAGCGTCCGGCGAGACCCACATCGTGCCGTCGAAGGCGCGGTGCTCCTCGGCGACGCCGACGGGGATCGACGGGGCGACGGCGACTTCGCCCGCGTCGCCTGCCGTCGCCCCGCCGCTCCCCGGCGATTCGGCCGCCGCCTCGTACGCCGCCGCCCCCGCCTCCGCGACGGCGACGGCGTCGAGCGTGTCCGTCCCCAGGGGCGCGTGGGGGCCGTGCTGTTCGGTGCTGCCGACGGGGACGAACGCGACGTCGACGTCGGCGTCGCGCACGTCGGTCCAGGTGGCGTCCGCGAGTCGCATACCGTCCCCTCTGCGGGACGCGTCGTATAGCCGACGGTCCCGGAGCGAGGCCCCGGCCGCGACCGGCGCGCGTCGGCCCGAGGAATTATTCCGGTGCCCGACGAGACGCCACGCATGGGTGACGAGAACGGGGAACACGGGCGAGCGGCGGGGGTTACGTTCGGACCGCTGAAGCGGGCGCTCCGCGAACACAGCTATCCGGTGTCCGTCGGGGAGCTGATCGAGCAGTACGGCGGGTTCGAGTTGGAGGTCGGAGGCGGGAGCGAACGGCTCGAAACGGCGTTAGAGCGGTGCGAACGGACGAGGTTCCACGAGCCGCAGGAGGTTCGCGACGCGGTCCTCCGCGCGCTCGGCGAGGGACCGGGAAGCGAGGGGGTCACCGCGGAGGGGAGCGGAGCGGAGGGCGACGGCGGCGGCGCGGACGACTGGAGTCGGCTGTCGATGTGAGCGGGGGCCATCGGGAGTCCAAGGCGCCTCGGTCTCGGGTTCGGGTGGTCGCGGGGAGCGTCGGGTCGACCGACGCCGCCGGGTCAGCCGAGGTCGCCGGGTCGACCGACGACGCCCGCTCAGTCGTCGTCGCTCTCCGCGTCCTCTATCAGGCGCGCGGTCCGCTGCTGGGCTCGGTCGATGAACTCCTGCGGAAGCTCGTCGATCTCGCCGGCCTGCACGCCCCAGAGGTGGGCGTAGAGCCCCGCGTTGTCGAGCAGTTCCGCGTGCGTCCCGCGCTCGACGATCTCGCCGCCCTCTAATACGAGGATCGTGTCGGCGTCCTTGATCGTGGAGAGCCGGTGGGCGATGGCGAACGTCGTCCGGTCGGCGGTGAGCCGGTCGAGCGAGCGCTGGATCAGCATCTCCGTCTCGGTGTCGACGTCGGAGGTCGCCTCGTCGAGGATGAGGATGTCGGGGTCCTTGAGGACCGCCCGCGCGATGGTGACGCGCTGGCGCTGCCCGCCGGAGAGCTTCACGCCGCGCTCGCCGACCATCGTGTCGTAGCCCTCCGGGAGGTTCTCGATGAACTCGTGCGCCTCCGCGGCCTTCGCGGCCTCGCGGACCTCCTCGTCGGTCGCGTCGAACGTGCCGTACGCGATGTTCTCACGGACGGTGCCGTAGAACAGGTACGACGACTGGCCGACGTAGCCGATCGACCGGCGGAGCGACTTGAGCGTCACGTCCCGGACGTCCTGCCCGTCGATCCGGATCGCGCCGTCGTCGACGTCGTACATCCGGAGCAGCAGCTTGAGGACCGTGGACTTCCCGGCGCCGGTCGGGCCCACCAGCGCGAGCGTCTCGCCGCCCTCGACCGCGAAGTCGACGTCCTCGATTATCGTCTCCTCGTCGTAGCCGAACGAGACGTCGTCGTAGACGACGTCGCCGTCGTCGACGGCCAGCTCCTCGGCGTCGGGGTCCTCGGCGAGCCGGGAGGGCTCGTCCATCAGCCCGAAGATCCGCGCGGAGGAGGCGCGGGCGCGCTGGTACATGTTGATGATCTGCCCGAACTGCGCCATCGGCCAGATGAACCGCTGGGTGTAGAGGATGAACACGACGAACATGCCGACCGAGAGCTCGCCGGTGAACGGCCCCGGCGGCGTCTCTTGGAACACCCAGAGCCCGCCGACGACGAAGGTGAGCACGAACCCGATTCCGGCGAGCACGCGGAGCCCGGGGAAGAACTTGATGCGGGTCTTGATCGCGCCCCAGTTGGCGTCGAAGTAGTCCATCGAGACGTCGTCGACGCGGTCGGACTCGTACGGCTCGGTGTTCGACGACTTGATCACCTGGATGCCGCCGAGGTTGTTCTCGAGCCGGGAGTTCATCTTCCCGACCGAGGAGCGCACCTTGGCGTACTTCGGCTGGATCGTCTTGATGAAGAGGTAGGTGAAGCCCCCGATGACCGGGACCGGGAGGAGCGCGACGAGCGCGAGCTGCCAGTTGATCCACACGAGGAGGAACCCGATGCCCAACACCATCACGGAGAGGCGGAACAGGGAGTTCATCCCGTCGTTTAAGAACCGTTCGAGCCGGTTCACGTCGTTCGAGAGGATCGACATCATCTCCCCGGTCTGCTTGTCGGAGAAGAACTCCATGTTCAGCCGCTGCATCTTGTCGTAGGTGTCGGTCCGGACGTCGTGCTGGATGTTCTGGGCGAACGCGTTGAACCCCCAGTTGCGGATCCAGTGGAAGCCGGCGCCGAGGCCGAACGCGGCCCCGATGACCGCGATGGTGAACCAGAACTGTTCCGTCTGTCCCGTGGGAAGCCACGCGTCCGGGAGGATCACGAGCGGGATCTGCTCGCTGAAGAGCGCGTCCTCGTAGAAGACGGCGTCGATGGCGATCCCGAGCATGAGCGGCGGGAGGAGATCGAGGAGCCGCGCGAAGACGCTGGCGAGGATACCGACGGTGACCTGCGGGAGGTAGTCGCGACCGTACGCGAGGAACAGCCGTTTCATCGGGTTCTCGATCTTGTCCCGTTGTTCCTCGAAGGGGTCGTCTTCCTCCCATTCGACACTACTCATTACCGTTCCATATCGTATCTGTCGGCAAATAGGTTTCCTTCGAACCGAAACATATCGGAGGAAATCGCCGGTATCGCGGGCCAACGACCGCGTTTCGGCCGGCGGATCCGCCTCCGGAGTCCGGAGGAGGGGTCACACCTCGCGGCGCTCGACCGACGGGTCGACGTCGGCGGCGGCGAGGTCCTCCCGGATGCGTCGCCGGAGGGGGTCGGGGACGTCGTCGCGGGGGACCGGGGCGGCCGTGGCGGTCGGCGTCGAGGCGTCGCGAGTCGACGACGCGTCCGCCGTCGTCGCGGCGTCGCCGCCGGGGGCGGGCACCGTCCAGTAGAGGACGCGCTCGGCCTCGGCGTAGAACTCCACCGCGAACCGGTCGCCGCCGCCGTCGTAGTGGACTCGGGCGGCGGCGCCCTCCGCGCGCCACCCCTCCTGTCGGACGAGCGCGGCGATCGAGTCGTGCATGGTCGCGTTCGGGGCGGCGGACACATGTCGGCTTCGGCCCCGGTCGACGAGGCCGTCTCCGTCGCGTCGCACTCGACGAGGCCGTCTCTGTTACGCCGCAATCGGCGGAGGCGACGACCGCGACGCCGACCTCGAAAGGAGTTTATCGCCGCCGACCGCAGGGCGGGTATGTCCCTTCGCGTCACGTTTCTCGGCACGGGCGGCGCGGTTCCGACCACCGAGCGCGCGCCGAGCGCACTGTTCGTCAACCGCGAGGGCGACCGCCTCCTCTTCGACTGCGGCGAGGGGACCCAGCGCGGCATGATGCGGTTCGGCACCGGGTTCGGGATCGACCACCTGTTCGTCTCGCACCTCCACGGCGACCACGTCCTCGGGATCCCGGGACTGGTCCAGACCCTCGGGTTCAACGACCGGACGGAACCCCTGACGGTCCACTGCCCGCCGGGGACCGCGGACGACCTCAGCGACCTCGTCCACGCGGTCGGTCACGACCCCGCCTTCCGCGTGCGCATCGAGGAGGTCGCGCCGGGGGAGGTGGCGCTCGACGCCGACGGCTACGAGGTCCGCGCCTTCGAGACGGAACACCGGACCGTCTCGCAGGGGTACGTCCTCGAGGAGGACGACCGCCCCGGCCGGTTCGACCGCCCGAAAGCCGAGGAACTGGGCGTCCCCGTCGGGCCGAAGTTCGGCCGGCTCCACGCCGGCGAGCCCGTCGAGGCCGAGGACGGGACGGTCGTCGAGCCGGAGCAGGTCGTCGGCCCGCCGCGACCCGGCCGGACGCTCGCGTACACCGCCGACACGCGCCCGCGAGAGCGGACGGTCGAGGTCGCCCGCGACGCCGACCTCCTCGTCCACGACGCGACGTTCACCGACGAGATGGCCGACCGGGCCCGCGACACGGCGCACTCGACCGGCCGGGAGGCCGGCGAGATCGCCGCTCGCGCCGACGCGAAGCGGCTGGCGCTGGTTCACGTCTCCTCGCGGTACGCCGCCGACGCCACTCCGATCCTGCGGGAGGCGCGAGCGGCGTTCGACGGCGACGTCCTGCTCCCCGACGACGGCGATCTGATCGAGGTGCCGTTCCCCGACGCGGCGGAGTGAACGAGGACCCCTCCGGCGATCGCGTCGCCGCCGAGAACGCACCGCGAGAAACCCCACGTATTCCCGCTCAGGGACACTCTGAGGAGCATTTTTGCGTATCGGCGCCCTATAATCCCGAGAAGCGATGTCCGACACACAGACGACGCAGACCGACGTCGAGGGGGATCTGGAGGCGACGGACCGGTTCGAATCGGTCCGGGAGCGCTTCGACCGGATCGACCGCGAGATCACGCGGCAGATGAACCGGCTCGGGATCCCCGCCCTCCGCGTCGCGCTCGGGATCGTGTTCGTCTGGTTCGGCGGGTTGAAAGTGGTCGGCGGGAGTCCGGCCGCGGAGCTCGTCGCCGCGACGGTGTACGTGGTGCCGGCGGAGATGTTCGTCCCGATCCTCGGGGTCTGGGAGGTGCTCATCGGGCTGTGTCTGCTGTACCGGCCCCTCATCAGAGTCGGGATCCTGCTGTTGTTCCTCCAGATGCCCGGCACCTTCCTGCCGATCGTCCTCCTGCCCGACGTCGTGTTCACGACGTTCCCGTTCGGGCTGACCGTCGAGGGACAGTACATCGTCAAGAACCTCGTGATCATCGGGGCCGCGCTCGTCGTCGGCGGGACCGTTCGCGAGGACGCCGACGAGTAAGGGCCGCGCGCCGGGCGATACCGTCGCCCGCAGGGCCGCCCGCGCCGCCCGAGACCCGCGCCCGGGAAACCTTGATGAGTCGCGGCGCCGACTCCTCGCGTATGTCCGACGACTGCGTCTTCTGTTCGATCGTCGCCGGCGACATCCCGGCCCGGACCGTCCACGAGACCGAGGACGTGCTGGCGTTCCTCGACGCCAACCCGTTGGCTCGCGGGCACACCCTCGTGATCCCGAAGGCCCACGCCGAACACGTCGGCGACCTCGACGGCGACCTCGCGAGCGATCTGTTCGCGGCCGTGACCGAGCTCAACTCGCGCGTCCAGTCGACCGTCGGCGCCGACGGCGCCAACGTCGGGATCAACGACGGCGAGGCGGCCGGCCAGGAGGTCCCGCACGTCCACGTCCACATTATCCCGCGGTTCGAGGGCGACGGCGGCGCGCCGCTCCACGCGGTGGGCGGCGAGCGACCGGACCTCTCCGACGACGAACTGGACGCCGTGGCCGAAGCGATCGCCGAGTGAGAGGCTGACTCGGGGGTCGCGGGGACGCCGGCCGGCGGCCGATCGCCCGCCGACCTACCCCCGCCCCCCCGCCAGCCGGTCGGCCTCCGGGAGCGTGCGGAGCCACAGCATCGCCCCGGTGCCCACGAGCGGCCCGACGACGAGCGGGGCGAAGGCCCACTGCCAGCCGGCGGCGTCCCGCACGAGGGAAACCAGCTGGATCGAGGCGATGGTGATGAGGAAGCCGACGGCGGTCTGTAGCGTCAGCGCGGAGCCGACGTAGCTCTCGTCGGCGAGTTCGGAGACGGCGGCTGAGAACTGCGCGGAGTCGGCCACGATGAAGAAGCCCCAGACGAGGACGAACGGGACGACCACGAGCGGCGACGACCCGAAGACGACGCCCGCGAGCAGACAGGCGCTCCCCGAGACGGCCATGGACAGGCTGGTGACGGCGGACCGACCCCAGCGGTCGGCCGCGGATCCGGCCAGCCACGCGCCGACGCCGCCGATCGCGATAGTCGCGAACGCCAGCAGCGCGGCGCGGCCGTCGGCGTCGACCACCCCGCCGACCTCGAAGCTCGCGGCGATGTAGAACGGGATCCACGTCCAGACCGCGTACAGCTCCCACATGTGACCGAAGTAGCCGGTGTTCGCGAGGACGACGCCGCGGTCGGTGACGATCCGGCGGATCGCGCCCGGATCGAACGGTGCCGTCTCGGGCTGGTGCGGCCCGTCCTCGTACGCGAGGACGAGCGCGCCGCCGAGCGCCGCCAGCGCGGCCGTGCCGTACAGGACCGCGTCGGGGCGACCGATCCCGCCGACCGCTCGAAGGAGGTGCGGCGAGGCCGACCCGACCGTCAGCGCGCCGACCAGGACGCCGATGGCGAGCCCCCGCCCGGCGTCGAACCACGACGCCATCATCTTCATGCCGGTGGGGTACACCCCCGCGAGCGCGACGCCCGTCAGGGATCGCAGGGCGATCGCGGGCGGGCCGCTGGCGACGACCGCCGCGATGGCCGCCGTCCCCGCCGCGCCGAGCAGTGCGGAGCCGGCGAACAGGTACCGCGGCGGGACGACGTCGGCGATCGTGAGCGACGCCGAGGCGAGGGCCCCCACGACGAAGCCGAGCTGGACCGCGTTGGTCAGCCAGGCCGTCTCGGCCGCGGAGAGCCCCCACGCCGCGGCCAGCTCCGGCCCGACGGCCGTCCCGCTGAACCAGAGCGTCATCGCGAACAGCTCCGCGACGCCGACGAGCGCGAGCGCGCGCCACTTCCCGTCTGCGATAGCGGCCATATGTCAGTGTCGATACCAATAACCGAGACATAAACGTTGTGGCCGGCGCTGCGGCGATCCGCGACGCTTAACAATCGACCCCAGTGAGCAGAGCCATGCACACCAGAACGCTCGCGCTCGTCGGGGCGACCGGCGGCGCGGGAACGACGCGAACCGCCGTCGAACTGGCCGCGCTGGGGGCGCGCGACGGCCGCGACGTGGCCGTGATCGACGCCGCGTTCACGACGCAGGGGCTCTCCGAGTACGTCGCCGGTCGGATCGGCACCGACCTCACGGCGCTGCTCACCGACGAGACCGACGCGTCGCTGTCGGCGGCGGCGTACCCGATCCGCGCCGGCCGCGGCGGGGACGACGCGGGCGAGGCGGCGACGCTCCCCGGACGCGCGGACCTGATCCCGGCCCGGGCGCCGTTCGAGCGCGTTGCCAGGGCGAAGACGGCGGAGGCCGCGCGGAAGTTGGAGCGTCGGATCGACGAGGCGACGACCGCCTACGACGCCGTGATCGTCGACGTCGCCCCGGTCGGGTCGAACGAAGCGGTCGGGGCGGTCGCGGCCGCCGACCGCGTCGAGGCGGTGACGCCCGCGACGGCGCACGGTCGCGACGCGCTCCAGCGGCTCCGCGGTCGAGTGGCCGACGTCGGCGAGAGCGTCGACGGGACGATCGCGGTGGAGCGCGCCGCGGGAGCCGACTCCGAGGGCAACGGCGGGGTGAGCGCCGACACTCGACTCCCGGCCGTCGACCCCGCGGTCCGGAGCGCTCCCGAGGCGGCGACCGGGACCGGCGCGTACGTCGAGGCGCTGGCGGGGGCGTACGAGCGCGCGTTCGACGCGTCGGTGGGGATCGAGTTCGAGGAGCCGGGGCTGGTCGAGCGGATGCGGTCCCGAGGGTAAGCGGGGAAACGAGCGGGAGGAGAGGCGCCGGGTCGCGACCCCGTCAGCGCAGGCCGTCGGGCGAACCCAGCGCGCCGCCGAGCGCGTCGCCGTCGCCGAGCGGTGCGGACCCCGCGACGTGCGCGTCGACGGCGTCGGCGACCGCGGGGACCGAGTCGTGCGTCTCGACGTACGTCGCCAGCGCGAAGTCCGCCTCGTCGCCGCCGGCGAGCGCGACGGCCTCGCTTCGCGCGATCCGCCCGTCGAGCCAGTCGCGGACGACGCTCCGTCGGCTCGGCGCCAGTGGGCAGACGCCCTCGACGCCGCAGCGGTGCAGCGCCTTCGCGCCCGTCATCGGCGTCACGCCGGCCTCGCGGGCGGCGTCGCCGACGCTCCGCCCGGCCGTGTACGCGTCGACGAGCGTCGCGGTCGCGGCCGGGGTACACGGGAGGTCGTCCGCGTGCGCCGCGAGGCGCTCGACGAGCGGCGTCTCCGTGTCGTCGGCGACGGCGACCCCGCGGTTCCGCTGGCTCGCGGTCACCTCCAGCCCGTCCGCGATCTCCGACAGCGTCATGCGAACCGGTAGCTCGTTCGAGGGGTTAAAACCACCGTACTGCGGCGGGACGGAGACGCCGATCACCGACCGGTTACCGGTCGGTTCGAGCGCGCCGATCCGGTCGATCGACCCCGAATCCCCCCGGGTTTAAGTAAGGGATCGGGCCCGAGTTCGACGTGTGATGAGCCCGGCACGCTCGACCCGCGTCCGTTCGCACCGCACCGAGACGACCGACCGCGACGAGGAGCCGACGGCGACCGCCGTCGACACCGACCGCGACGAGCGGAGAGGCGGGGCGGCGAAATCCGCCGTCGACGAGTGCCCCGAATGCGGCGGCCGGACCCGCGTCGACGCCGCCGAACGCGTCTGCACCGACTGCGGGCTCGTCGTTGAGGCCGATCGGATCGACCACGGCCCGGAGTGGCGGTCCTTCGCCGACGACGACACGAATCCCAAGCGCACCGGCGCACCGCTGACGCGCTCCCGACACGACCGCGGGCTCTCGACTGAGATCGGCCGGTCGACCCGCGTGAAGGGGCGGAAGCGCCGACGGCTCGCCCGCATGCGGACCCAGCACAACCGCGCGCGGATCTCGACCAAGCGGGACCGCAACAAGGTGTACGCCTACACCGAGATCCGTCGGCTGACCGGCGTCTTGGAGCTCCCCGGCAGCGTCCGCGACACGGCCTGCGCGCTGTTCGACTCCGCGCAGGACGAGAGCCTGCTTCGCGGCCGGTCGCTGGAGGGCTTCGCGGCCGCCTGCGTCTACGTCGCCTGCCGCACCGCCGACGTCGCCCGGACCGTCGGGGAGATCTGCGCCGAGGCGAAGGCGACCGAGGACGAACACCGGGCCGCCTTCGACGCGATGAACCGGGAGCTCGGGCTCCCGATCGGGCCGACTGGCCCGGCGGAGTACCTCCCGCGGTTCGCGAGCGACCTCGGCTGCTCGACCGACGTGGAGCGGCGGGCGGGCGAGCTCGCGGCGCGCGCCGTGAGCGAGGGGATCGCGAACGGCCGCAACCCGGTCGGCGTCGCCGCCGCCTGCCTGTACACGGCGGCCCGGGAGCTGGGCGCCGACTGCACGCAGCAGGAGGCCGCCGACGTCGCCGACGTGACGCCCGTGACGGTCCGGCGGACGTACGTGGACCTGACCGGGGAGTGACCGGCCGTCGGCGGGGCGCGGGGGGCGGAGTCGTCAGCCGACCAGGAACCAGCCCAGCGCGACGACGGCCCCACCGAGGGCGGAGCTGACGGCGGCGTGGGTGCGCAGGCGGTCACGGAGACGGTGACCGTCGGCCGCGGCGTCCGGGGGACAGGTCTCGCTCCCGGCGGTGCACTCGGGCAGCAGGTCGACGGCGACGTGGAGGAACACCCCCGCTCCGACGCCGAACAGCAGTCCGCGGACGACGGTTGGCGGCATGAGTCCGGTCGCGCCGACCGGGAGAGCGACAAGACCGACGGCGGCCGCCGGGAGCGCGAGCACGGCGACCGAGCGGTCCCGCCCGGCGAGGCGTCGCGCCGCGGCGTACCCGGCCGGCGCCTTATGAGAGACCAGCGCGATGCCGAGCAGCGACGTGAGCGACGGCATCGCGCTGTAGATGGCACCGATGATCGCGCCGGCCGCGAGGGCGTGGACCGTCAGCTCCGCGGCGGTGTGGTCGACCGGGAGGTCGAGGTGCGTGAACCGGTGTCCGAGCGAGTGACCGGCGTACCCGGCCAAGAAGCCGATGGCGATTCCGAGGCCGCCGAAACTCTCGTGCTGAGCGAGCGCCTGCGGGATCAGGAACAACGCCGTGCTCGTCACCATCGCGCCGCTCGCCAGCCCGTACCCCCAGACCGGTTCGAGAGGGTGATCGGCCGCCGCCGCCCGGGCGCCCAGCGGCGCGCCGAGGGCCATGGCACCGAACGCGACCCACGAGATGGCGACCAGCTTCCACGTGACTCCCGTAGCCAGCGCGAGGGCCGAGAGAGCGACGAGCGCGACCACGCCGCCGCCGCCGACCGCCCGCTCGCGGGTCTCCGACCGGCCGCGCTCACCGGTTACCCGTCGGGCGAAGCTTTCGAACACCATTATTGTACAGTAATAACTATACTACTTGTATTAATAAATATTGCGCCGGGGGTGCGAGGGGCGTCCGGAGCCGAGTGGCGTCGCGAAGCGGTCGAAGGGTTCCGAAGCGACGGAGACCGCCGCGTCCCTAGCCGGTCGTATTTTAAAATACGACGGAAGCGACGGCGGGTCGCGCCGCTCGGGAGCGCTCGGTACCGATCACGTGACGTGGGGACGGATACCACGAAAACCGTTAAGCCCGGCTGTCGCTTATGAGCGTCCATGAGCGCTGACAGGTCCGCGTTACGGCGGGCCATCGAGCGCGGCGAGCGCGACGGCGGCGCGATCGAGTTCAAGGAGCGACTGACACGCGAGGTCCACTTGGCGGAGGGACGGATGGAGTCGCTCGTGGCCCAGCTCCGCCACCGGGTGCTCTCCGGGGACGGCGAGGCGACCTACGTCCTCGGGGTCACCGACGACGGCGGGCTGGCCGGGATCGCGCCCGAGGCCTTCTCCGAGACGATGGACGTCCTCTCGCTCCTGGCCGACGAGGCGGACGCCCACATCGCCGACGTGGAGACGTGGAGCGCCGGCTCCGCGGGCAACGGGAGCGCGGAGGGGCTCGTCGGCCTCGCCACCCTCCGCGACGGCGGGATGTTCGAGACGGACGACGACCACCTCGTGATCGGGACGGCGGGCCACGTGGACCACGGGAAGTCGACGCTCGTCGGTACCCTCGTGACCGGTCGGGCCGACGACGGACAGGGCGGCACGCGAGGCTTCCTCGACGTCCAGCCCCACGAGGTCGAGCGGGGGCTCTCCGCCGACCTGTCGTACGCCGTCTACGGGTTCGACGAGGGCGACGGCGAGCCGGTACGGATGGACAACCCGCACCGCAAGTCCGACCGCGCGCGGATCGTGGAGGAGGCCGATCGGCTCGTCTCGTTCGTCGACACGGTCGGCCACGAGCCCTGGCTCCGGACGACGATCCGCGGGCTGGTCGGCCAGAAGCTCGACTACGGGCTCCTCGTCGTCGCCGCGGACGACGGGCCGACGAAGACGACCCGCGAGCACCTCGGCATCCTGCTGGCGACCGAGCTGCCGACGATCGTGGCGATCACGAAGGCCGACGCCGTGAGCGACGAGCGGCTCACCGAGGTCGAGCGCGAGGTGGAGTCGACGCTCCGGGACGCCGGGCAGACGCCCCTGCTCGTCGATCGACACGGGATCGACGCGGCGGTCGCGGAGGTCGGGGACGGCGTCGTCCCGCTGCTCCGGACCAGCGCGGTGACGAAGGAGGGAATCGGGACGCTCGACCGGCTGTTCGAGACGCTCCCGAAGCGGGCGACGCCGGAGCGCGCGGAGTTCCGGATGTACGTCGACCGGAGCTACAAGGTGACCGGGGTCGGCGCGGTCGCGTCCGGCACCGTCAACTCCGGCACCGTGGAGGCCGGCGACGAGCTCCTGCTCGGCCCGATGGCCGACGGCACCTTCCGGGAGGTGGAGGTGCGCTCGATCGAGATGCACTACCACCGGGTCGACAAGGCGACCGCCGGCCGGATCGTCGGCATCGCGCTGAAAGGCGTCGACGAGGCCGAGATCGAGCGCGGGATGGCCCTCGTGCCGCGAGAGAGCGACCCCGAGCCGGTCCGCGAGTTCGAGGCGGAGGTGATGGTGTTGAACCACCCGACGCGGATCCAGGAAGGGTACGAGCCGGTCGTTCACGTGGAGACCGTCTCCGAGGCGGCCGTCTTCGCGCCCGAGGGCGGCCGGCTGCTGCCCGGGGACACCGGCCGGACGCGGGTCCGGTTCAAGTTCCGGCCGTACCTCGTCGAGGAGGGCCAGCGGTTCGTCTTCCGAGAGGGTTCGAGCAAGGGCGTCGGAACCATTCGTCAGGTGGAATCCCGCAGTCGGGACTGAGCGCGGAAGAAGACGGTCCGGCCGAGAACCGTCCGGCGAAAAGGGACGCGGCCGGGTCCGCTACGGACGGTCACTGCCTCGCGTGCCTGTCCTCCGGTGCTCCCGATACACCGACGCTGACGTGGACGTCGCCCCCGAATACATAATCAAAAATTATGAATTTTACACACGGTGATCGGTTGTATTGAATTCGGAATTTCTCAGTTCGTTTCGTTCTGTCATCTGTTATTTATCCGGTGTAAATTCGCCCAACTGTGAGACTGATCGGCGCAGAGACGAGAGTTTCACAGCAAACCGGTGGCAAAGTTTATACCGATATCCCCGGATCGTGAGGGTATGGCACGTGAATTCGACACAGAACTAGGTATCACTCGTCGGCAAGCGCTGGCGAGCGGGATGGCGGTTTCGTCCTCGATGCTGCTCGCCGGCTGCGCCGGTGACGGCGGGGACGGCTCGGACGGGTCAGACGGCTCCGACGGGAACGACAGTTCCGACGGGTCCGACGGTGACGACCTGCCGAACCAGGAGCTGTACTTCGCGCAGGTGAAGGGACCGCTCGACATGGACCCGATCATCATCAACGACGTCCCGTCCGCGCAGATCGCGAACCAGATCTTCGACGGGATCTACGAGTACGACGAGGGCGTCGGTATCGTACCGAAGATCGCGTCCGAGGCGCCGACGATCGAACGCGACGGCACCCGATTCATCGTGCCGGTCCGCGACGACGCGACGTTCCAGAACGGCGACCCGGTCACGGCTGAGGACGTCATGCACACCGTTGTCGCCCCCGCGGAAGAGGAAACCGAGAACGCCGCGGAGGTCAACATGGTCGACACGGCGGAAGTGATCGACGACTCGGCAGTCCAGTTCGACCTCTCGTTCCCGTACGGCGCGTTCGAGGTGGCCCTCGTTCGGAGCGTGGTGAGCCAGTCGGTTCGGACCGACGACCGGGACGCGTACAACACCGACCCCGTCGGCTCCGGACCGTACCAGCTCGTCGAGTGGGAGCCGGAGAGCTACGCGACGCTCGAGCGGTGGGACGACTACTGGGACGACTCGAACGGCCTGCCGAACGTCGCGACCATCGAGTTCGACCCGATCGAAGAGCAGACGACGCGGGTGACCGAGCTGGAGACGGGCAACGTCGACATCATCGAGACGATCCCCCCGCAGCTGTACGAGACCGTTGAGAACAACGAGAGCGCCACGATCGACGAGGAGCCCGGCGTGGGGTACTTCTACCTCGCGTTCAACTGCGGCGAGGGACCGACGTCCGACCCCGTCGTGCGCGAGGCGGTCGACTACTGCTTCTCGATGGACCAGGCCATCGAGAACTTCGTCGCGCCGGCCGGCGTCCGGCAGGTGAGCCCGTACCCGCAGACGATGGCCGAGGAGTGGGAGTTCCCGCTCGACGAGTGGGGCGACATCTCGCACGACCGCGACCTCGACGAGGCGGAGGCGCTGTTCGAGGAGGCGGGCGTCGACATGGATTACGACTGGCGCATCATCGTGCCGCCGGACGACATGCGCGAGCAGATCGGCGTCTCGATCGGTGACGGCCTGCAGAACGCCGGCTTCGAGAACGTCGAGGTCCAGCGGCTCGACTGGGGGACGTTCACCGACGCGTACACCAGCGGGGACGAAGAGGATTTCAACATGTACACGCTCGGCTGGTCCGGCTCGCCCGACCCCGACGCGTTCGCGTACCAGCTGCTGAGCCAGGAGGTCGAGGGCGTCACCAACGGGACGTTCCACGACTACGACGAGGCCTCCGAGATGCTGACGCAGGCCCGCGAGAGCGCGGACCGCGAGGAACGTCGCGAGCTCTACATCGACGCGACGACGGAGCTGCTCGAGGGGCGCGTCCACATCCCGGCGTACAACCTGAACAACTCCTACGGGATCCACGAGCGCGTCTCCGACTTCAGCGCGCACGCGATCTCGAGCGAGATCCAGATCTTCACCGGACACAACAACGTCTCGGTGGAGTGAGGCCGAACGGCGCCCCGGTCCGGGCGCAGGACGGCTTCCGAGGGAGTCCGTCGGGAGCCGGCGAGTTCGACCGGTCCGGGCGCACCGGTGGCGGAGCGCGCCGGGTGAACGACGGCGGGAGGCGGAACGGCGACAGGAGGCGGAGCGGCGACGGAAGAGCGGTTAAAACCGGCGAAATCGGGAGACTGCGGCGACCGAACCGGTGACGATCAGTCAGGTATAACACCACGGTCCGAACTACACAGTAACAACACGCCACGAAATGGGGCTCCTACGGTACACACTCTGGCGGCTCGCACAGTCGATTCCCGTACTGATCGGTATCATCACGATCACGTTCTTCCTCGCCAACCAGATCCCCGGCGATCCGGTCGAGATCATGCTGGGGCCGACCCCGGCACAGGAACAGGTCGAGGCGATTCAGGCTCGGTACGGCCTGGATCGGCCGGCCCACGAGCGGTATCTGGCGTACCTGTCCGGCGTCGCCGCCGGTGATCTCGGACAGAGCATCTACTACGACCGGCCAGTCTTAGAGATGATCCTGATCCGGCTGCCGGTGACGCTGTACCTCACGGTGTCGGCGTTCATGTTCGCCATCGCGACGGCGATCCCGCTGGGCGTCCTCTCGGCGAAGCGACGCAACAAGCCGGCCGACCACGTCTCGCGGATCGTCTCGCTCATCGGCGTGTCGACGCCGTCGTTCTGGATTGGACTGATGCTCATCATCGTGTTCGCGTTCTACCTCGGCTGGTTCCCCGCCCGCGGGCTCCCGTTACCGTGGGCCGACCCGGCCGACATCCGCGGCGCGGAGACCCAACTGGAGGTGATACGGACGTCGCTCCACCACCTCGTGATGCCGATGGTGGCGCTCGGAACGCTTCAGATGGCGCAGATCACGCGGATCGAACGGTCGTCGATGGTGGAGTCGCTCCAGGGCGAGTACGTCAAGCTCGCCCGGGCGTACGGGGTTCCGGAGTCGAAGATCGTTCGGAAACACGCCTTCCAGGTCGCACAGCTGCCCGTGATAACGATCATCGGCCTCGGCCTCTCAACGGCCCTCGGCGGCGCGGTGCTGACCGAGACGGTCTTCGAGATACAGGGCATGGGCCGGCTGATCATCACGGCGATCAACAACCAGGACTACGAACTGATCATGGGAACGACGTTCATGTTCGGCGTCGCGTTCGTCATCGGCGTCATCATCACCGACGTCGCGTACGCCTACATCGACCCGCGGGTCGCCTACGGTGACGACTAATGTCGACAAAAACGGACCCGCGGACGGACGACGGTACGGCGGCCGGCGAGAGCGGCGCCGGCGAGATCGAGGCGCGCGTGGGTCTCCGCTACACGCTGAAACAGGTCAAACGCGACACGACGGCGCTGATCGGCATCTACACCGTCGGGTTCGTCACCCTCGTCGCGTTGGTGGCGGCGATCGACTACTACCTCCTCGACTACGCGATCGCGGAGACGATCTGGTACAGCCCGGTTCAGGACCCGGATCAGGTGCAGCGGCTCCTGCCGCCCGTCGGGATGGAGAACCAGTACGGCCCGGGCGTCATCGAGCATCCGATGGGGACCGACCACCGCGGTCGCGACATCTTCGTACGCCTGTTCTACGGGACACGGATCGCCATCACCGTCGGCTTCATGGCGACGGGTATCGGTCTCCTCGGCGGGACCCTGATCGGAGCGGTCTCCGGCTACTACGGCGGGTGGATCGACGACGTGCTCCAGCGGGTCACGGAGACCATCTACGCCATTCCGTTCCTCGTGCTGGTGATCGCCTTCATGACGGCGTTCGGCCGCGACCTCACCTTCGCGATGATCGGCGTGGGGATCACGTCGATACCGGTGTTCAACCGGCTCATCCGTTCGCGAGTCGTCTCGATCCGCGAGGAGGACTACATCGAGGCCGCGCGCGCGGCCGGCGTAAAAGACCGGAACATCATCTTCCGGCACATCATCCCGAACAGCTTCGCCCCGGTGCTCGTGCAGGCGACGCTCCAGATCGGGGTGAGCATCCTGATCGTCGCCGGGCTCTCGTTCCTCGGGTTCGGCGCGCAGCCGCCGACCCCGTCGTGGGGGCAGATGCTCTCGGCGTCTCGGAACTACATGCTCCCGGCGCCGACGTTCAGCCTCTTCCCCGGGATCGCGATTCTGATCACCGTCATCGGGTTCAACATTCTCGGCGACGGGCTCCAGGACGCACTCGACCCCCGCATCAACAACTGACATGAGCGAACCACTACTCAGCGTCGAGAATCTCAAGACACAGTTCTTCACCGAAGACGGAACCGTGCGGGCCGTCGACGGCATCTCCTTCGACGTCTACGAGGGAGAGATCGTCGGGCTCGTCGGCGAGTCGGGGGCCGGAAAGTCGGTCGCCACGTCGAGTCTGCTCCGCCTCGTGGACAGCCCCGGCGAGATCGTCGGCGGCGAGATCACGTTCAAAGGCGAGACGATATTCGGCCTCGAAGAGGGGACGAACGGCGACCCTCAGCCCCGCGACGACATGCTCTCCGAGGAGGAGATGCGACGCCAGATCCGCGGCCGCGAGATCGCGATCATCTTCCAGGACCCGATGGAGTCGCTGAACCCTGTCTTCACCGTCGGCGGGCAGCTCCGCGAGTTCATCGAGATCAACCGCGACCTCTCCGAGGAGGAAGCCAGAGAGGAGGCGATAGACATGCTCCGCGAAGTGGGCATTCCCGCGCCGGAATCGCGGTACGACGAGTACCCGCACCAGTTCTCCGGCGGGATGCGACAGCGCGTCCTCATCGCGATGGCGCTCGCGTGTCGACCGGACCTCATCATCGCCGACGAGCCGACGACCGCGCTCGACGTCACCGTCGAAGGGCAGATCCTCGAGATGGTGGCGGATCTCCAGGAGAAGTACGACACGTCGTTCATCTGGGTGACACACGACATGAGCGTCGTCGCCGAGATCTGCGACCGCGTGAACGTCATGTACCTCGGGGAGATCATCGAGCACGCCGAGGTCGACGACCTGTTTTACGACACGAAACACCCGTACACGCAGGCGCTGCTCGACTCGATGCCGCGGCCGGACAAGACCGTCGAGGAGTTGGACCCGATCAAGGGGGTGATGCCGGAGGCGATCGACCCGCCGTCCGGGTGTCGGTTCCACTCGCGGTGCCCGCACGCGCGGGAGGTGTGCCGCGAGGTCCATCCCGAGCCGCGGGACCTCTCCGACGAGGGCGAACCGATGCACAGCGCGGCGTGCGTGATGTACGACGAGTTCGACGTCGGGTACGAAGCGAGCCGCCCGATCGAGACGGAGGCGACAGGTGGCTTCTCCGCCGGCCTGACCGAGACGGAGGGCGACGAATGAGCGGCCTCGGCGACGACGAACCGCTGCTGCAGGTCCGGAACCTGTGCAAGTACTTCGACAACGACGGGGGGCTGTTCGGGGGGGTGACCGTCGATCGGGAGTTCCCGTTCGTCGCGCGCGACCCGTCGAAGGTCCGCGCGGTCGAGGACGTGAGCTTCGACATCAAGAAAGGCGAGACGCTCGGGCTCGTCGGCGAGTCCGGCTGCGGGAAGTCGACGCTCGCCCGGACGGTGCTCCGGCTGCTCGAACCGACGTCGGGCAGCGTCTACTTCAAGGGAGAGGACCTCGCGACCATCTCCGGCGAGCCGCTGCGACGGAAGCGACAGGACATGCAAATGATCTTCCAGGACCCACAGTCCTCGCTGGACCCCCGCATGAAGGTCGGTCCCATCGTCGAAGAGCCGATGCAGGCGCACGGGATGCTCGACGAGGAGGGGCGCGAGGCCCGCGCCAAAGAGCTGTTGGAGAAGGTGGGCCTCGATCCGCAGCACTACAACCGGTACCCGCACGCCTTCTCCGGGGGGCAGCGCCAGCGGGTGAACCTCGCGCGGGCGCTGTCGGTGAATCCCGATTTCATCGTCTGTGACGAGCCCGTCTCGGCGCTGGACGTCTCCATCCAAGCGCAGGTGCTCAACACGATGCAGGAACTGCAGGCGGAGTTCGACCTCACGTACCTGTTCATCGCCCACGACCTGAGCGTCATTCGGCACATCTCCGACCGCGTCGCCGTCATGTACCTGGGGCAGATGGTGGAGCTCGCCGACAAGGAGGAGCTGTTCGAGAATCCGCGGCATCCGTACACGCGGGCGCTGCTCGATGCGATCCCGGTGCCCGATCCGCGGAGCGCGGGTCGGACGGGGCTGCTGACCGGCGACGTACCCTCGCCGATCGACCCGCCCTCGGGGTGTCGGTTCAGGACGCGTTGCCCGGTGTTGATCCAGCCGGCGGAGTTCGAGATGACGGAGTCCGAGTGGGCGGACGTCGTCGCGTTCCAGCGGGCGGTGAAGCGACGGGCCTTCGAGACGACGGACCGCGGAGAGATCCGACGGCGCTACTTCGAGGACGTGCCGGCCGGCGACGCCGGCACGCTCGTCGAGGACGCGTTGAGTTACATCGCGGAGGAGCGGTGGGACGAAGCGGAGGACCTCCTCACGGAGTCGTTCGCCGACGCCAGCGTCTGTGCGACCGACGAGCCGGCGTACGAGGTGGCTCCCGTCCACGGCGACGGCCGCCACTACACCGCCTGTCACCGGGTTCGCGACGAGGCGATCGCCGCGGGCGCGGCCGCCGACCTCGACGCGCCCGGGAGCGGCGCGGTCGGAGAGGCCGGCGCGGACGACTGAAGCGGGCGAAGAGAGCCGGAGCGACGGTCAGCGGATCCGTATCTCCACGGCGTCTTCGTGGTGCGACCGTCGGTCGGCGACACAGAGGAAGGCGGAGACGGTGTGGTCGCCGCTGTCGGCGGGCTCCGAGCGGTCGAGGCCGTCTGCGTTCTCGCGACGGAAGCGGCCGTTCCACGTCGCGGTGGCGGTCTTCGTCTCGCCCGCGCGGAACGAGAGGGCCGTGGACTCCTCGCGGACGTACCGTCGCTCGTCCGTCCCCTCGAGAACGCCGTCGACCGCCCACCCCCACGGGCGACGAGTCGGCGTGACGACTTCGACCGGGAGCGGAAGCCGGTTGTGGAGCCGGACGGTGATTTCGACGGGCTCGCCCGGGTCGTACGCGTCGCGGTCCGTGCTGACGTCGACGGCGACCGCACGGCGCGCGAGCCCACGAGGGACGAACCGCGAGACCGCCGCGGAGAGGTAGTTGGTGGTCTCGTCGAAGCCGGTTCTGTCGTCGGAGTCGCCGTGTCGTCGGTGGACCATCGTCGGGTCGGGGATTACGCGCCGTCGATCGAGGCGATCTCCATCAGCGGGTAGCCGTCGGACATCGTCATCCGGGTGCGGACGGTGACGCCCTCGTGTTCGATCCGCATCTCGACGTCCATGAGCGAGCCGGTGAGTTCGGTGTAGCCGTTCTCGTGGTCGATCGCGTCGGCGACGCGGTCGTCGTGGATCGCGACGGTCACCGACTCGCAGAACGGCTGGTTCTCGATCGACTCCGCCATCGCGGCCTCCAGGCTCCGCGCGCTCGACGGGCTGACGGGGGTCCCCGCGAACTGGTGGTACAGCGAGCCGAACTTGATCCCGGCCTCGAAGCACGCCTGCTGGGCGTCGGTTGCCATGTCCGTACTGCGGCGGCGCCGGCCTAAGAGGCTTCGGAGGGTCCCGCCTCGGAAGCGCCGGAACGCCCGGTGACCCCGTCGTTGGCCACCTCCGCCATCCCGAGCGGTTCGATTCCCGTCTCCTCGAGGTACCGCTCGAGCCGCGGGACCCTGTCGGCGAAGTCCGCTGGGTCGTGGGAGTCGGTGCCGACGACGAACCTGACGCCGCGGTCGCGAAACGCCTCCACGAGGGGGTCGGTCGGATGAAAGAGGTCGAACTCGCCCCGGTCCCCGGCTCGGCCGGCGTTGATCTCCGGGACGGTCCGGGAGGCGGCGCAGGCGGCCGCGACTCGGTCCCGGTGGGCCGCCGTGGTGAGCCCGCGGAGCGCGGGGTGGTTCTCGACGAGGTCGGCGTGCGCGAGCACGTCGAACAGCTCGGATTCGACGAGGGAGACGACCGCGTCGTAGTAGTCGTCGACGAACGCCCGGCGCTCGGCGTCGCTCGCGTCCGCGAACGACTCGAACGGAAACACCTGCTTGCCGGCGACGTAGTGGACGCTCCCGATCGCGTAGTCGAAGCCGGCCTCGTCGAGGAACTCGTCGATCGCGGCCTCCAGTCCGGGCTCGTAGTCCATCTCGACCGCGTCGTAGATCGCGAGGTCGGTGCGGTCGGCGACGATCGAGAGCGCCGTCCGACGGCGGGCGTAGGTGCGATCGAAGTTGCGGTTCCACAGCAGGCGCTCGTCGCGCCAGGCCTCGCTCAGGCTGCAGTGGTCCGTGAACCCGACCGCGTCGAGCCCCGCCGCCTCGGCGGCGTCGACCATGAGCGGGATCCCGGACCCGTCCGAATAGGACGTGTGCGCGTGGACGTCGACAGTCACTTCCGAACGGAGGGGCCCGAGCGGCCTAAGCCCGTCGCAGGAGCGACGGAGCGGGGCGACGCCCGCCGAACCCCGGCGCGTCGGAACCGAAGCCGTTTGGTTCGGGGGCCGGGATCGCTTCGTATGAACACGCTTCGCGTGGCCGGCGGACGAGTGCTTCGACCGGACGGCTCCGTGACCGACTCGGACGTGACGGTCGACCGCGACGCGGGGACGATCCTGGCGGTCGGCGACGAGACGGCGACCGCCGCCGACGGGGACGTCCCGGTGACCGCCGAGGACACCCTCGACGCCGCGGGGTCGCTCGTGATCCCCGGACTCGTCAACGCCCACACGCACGTCGCGATGACGCTGCTCCGCGGGTACGCAGACGACAAGCCGCTGGACGCGTGGCTCCGGGAGGACATCTGGCCGGCGGAGGCCGAGCTGACGCCCGACGACATCGAGGCCGGCGCCGCGCTCGGCGCGCTGGAGATGATCCGCTCCGGGACGACCGCGTTCGCGGACATGTACTTCGCGATGGACCGGGTGGCCGACGTCGTCGACCGCGCCGGCCTGCGCGCACGGCTCGGACACGGCGTCGTGACGGTCGGGAAAGACGAGGCCGACGCCCGCGCCGACGTCGAGGAGAGCCTCGAGATCGCCCGCGAGCTCGACGGGGCCGCTGACGGTCGGATCCGGACCGCGTTCATGCCGCACTCCCTGACGACGGTGAGCGAGGGGTTCCTGCGCGAGGGGATCGCGGCGGCGCGCGAGGCGGGCGTGCCGGTCCACCTCCACGCGAACGAGACGGAAGACGAGGTCGACCCGATCGTCGAAGAGCGCGGCGAGCGCCCGATCGCGTACGCGGCCGACCTCGACGCGCTCGGCCCGGACGACTTCTTCGCGCACGGCGTCCACGTCGACGACTCCGAGATCGGCCGGCTCGCCGAGGCGGGGACCGCGGTCGTCCACTGTCCGGCCTCGAACATGAAGCTCGCCAGCGGGATGGCCCCCGTCCAGCGGCTCCGCGACGCGGGCGTCACGGTCGCGCTCGGCACCGACGGCGCGGCCTCGAACAACGACCTGGACGTCTTCGACGAGATGCGCGACGCGGCCATGCTCGGGAAGCTCGCCGCGGACGACGCCGCGGCGGTCCCGGCCGAGGCCGTCGTGGAGATGGCGACCGCGGCGGGCGCGGAGGCACTCGGCCTCCCGGGCGGTCGGATCGAGCCGGGCGCGGCCGCCGACCTCGCCGTCGTCGACCTCGACGCCCCGCACCTCACGCCCGTCCATGACCCCGTCTCGCACCTCGCGTACGCGGCTCGCGGGAGCGACGTCCGGCACACGGTCTGTGACGGCGAGGTCCTCATGCGCGACCGCGAGGTCCTGACGCTCGACGCCGAGGCGGTCCGGGAGGGGGCGGCCGACGCCGCGGCCGACCTCGTCGACCGCGTCGGCGAGTAGCGACCGCGTCGACGAGTAGCGACCGGGGGTCGACGAGCAACGCCCGACGGTCGGCGAGTAGCGACCGCCCGTCGAGAAGTAGCGACCGGGGGTCCCGACCCAGCGCGCCCGAGCCGCGGACCCGACCGGATCGACACGGGTTCGGTTCGATTAACCGCCGATCCCGCACTCGATCCCCAAACGACCGATACAGCGCCGGAAACCCGGATAAAATTCGGTTAAATCCGGCTTAATCGAACTCCCTTTTTATGTGGTAACGGCGGCTGTACCCGAGTGGACATGAAAGGACGCACGACAGCAGTTCTACTGGTCGCGGTCGTCGCGCTCGGCGCGATGACCGGCATCGCTGCCGCCGACGGCGACCTCGCGGTGTCGGTCGACGACACCGGCGACGAACCCGTGGTCAACGTGACCGACAACGGCACCGCAGTCGAGAACGCCACCGTCAACGTGAGCGTCGTCGACGCGGAGAACGAATCGTACGCGGGAACGGGCGAGTACGAGACGGACGCGAACGGGACCGTCGCTCTCCCCGCGCCCGAGGAGGACGTGACGGTGAACGTCACCGCCGCCTCCGATAACGAGACCGCGTCCGCCGAGAACGTCCCGCTCGAGGCCCCCGCCGACGGCCTCGCGCTCGACGTCTCGAACACCAGCGGTGAGCCCGTCGTCACGGTGACCGACAACGACACCGCGGTCGAGAACGCCTCGGTGAACGTCACCACCGCCGACGGGCAGAACGCCACCTACGACGGCGAGGGCAGCTACGACACCGACGAGAACGGCACCGTCACCCTCGTCGCCGCCGACGAGAACGTCACGATCGACGTGACCGCCGAGCACGAGAACGCATCCGCCACCGCGACGGCCGACCTCACCGCCAGCGAGGAGGGCGAGGAGGATCAGCCGTTCGGCCTGCAGGTCCAGGAGTTCATCGAGAGCCTACAAGACCGTGAGGGCGGCATCGGCGCCGCCGTCTCGGACTTCGTGACGGAGAACAACCCGGGTAACGCGCCCGACCACGCGGGCGGCCCGAACGACGCGGCCGGTAACGCGAGCGACGCTTCCGGTAACGAGAGCGACGCGCCCGGCAACGCCCCGGACCACGCGGGCCAGGGTAACGACGGCGAGCAGGGTCCGCCGGACCACGCCGGTAACGGCGACGACGCCGACGGCGAGACCGAAGACGGCGCCGAAACCGCGGATGACGAGGACGAAGGAGACGACGATGACGACGACAACGGTGCCGGGAACGGCAACGGCAACCGTAACGGGAACGGCAACGGTCCGAATAACTGACGACCGGACGACGCCGCAACCGACGCGCGAACGACGCCGCAACCGACGCGCGAACGACGCCGCAACCGACGTGCAGGCGGTGCAGTTTCCTTTTCGACGCGTTTCGACGTGACCCGGTGTCGGCAGGGTTTAGTGCGCCGTGAGCGAACCGACTGGTATGAGCGAAACCGCGTATCCGCCGGTGTCGAAGCACCTCTCGGACGTCGAAGCGGCCCGAGAGGAGGGGCGCCGGAAGATGGACTGGGCGCTCCAGCACATGCCGATCCTGAACGCGCTCCGCGAGGAGTTCGTCGAGGAACAGCCGCTCGCCGGCGAGACGATCGCGATGGCGATGCACGTCGAGGCGAAGACGGCGAACCTGGTCGAACTGCTGGCCGAGGGGGGCGCCGAGGTGGCGATCACCGGGTGTAACCCGCTCTCGACCCACGACGACGTGTCGGCCGCGCTCGACACCCACGAGTCGATCACCTCCTACGCGGTCCGAGGCGTCGACGACGACGAGTACTACGACGCGATGCACGCCTGCATCGCCCACGACCCCACCATCACGGTCGACGACGGGATGGACATGGTGAAGCTCGTCCACGAGGAGTACCCCGACCTGATCGACTCCATCGTCGGCGGCGCCGAGGAGACGACCACGGGCGTCCACCGCCTGCGCGCGATGGACGCCGACGGCGAGCTCAACTACCCCGTCTTCGCCGTGAACGACACGCCGATGAAACAGCTGTTCGACAACGTCCACGGCACGGGCGAGTCGTCGCTCGCGACCATCGCGATGACGACGAACCTCTCGTGGGCCGGCAAGAACGTCGTCGTCGGCGGATACGGCCAGTGCGGGAAGGGCGTCGCGAAGAAGGCGTCCGGCCAGAACGCGAACGTCATCGTCTGCGAGGTCGACCCGCGGAAGGCCCTCGAAGCCCACATGGAGGGGTACGAGGTGCTGCCGATGATCGAGGCCGCGAAGAAGGGCGACGTGTTCATCACGACGACTGGCAACCGCGACGTGATCACCCGCGAGCACTTCGAGCAGATGCAGGACGGCGTGCTGCTGGCCAATGCCGGCCACTTCGACGTCGAAGTGAACCTCGACGACCTCGACGACCTCGCCGTCGACCGCTACGAGGTCCGCGACGGCGTCGAAGGGTTCGAGATGGCGGACGGCCGCGTCCTCAACGTCCTCGCGGAGGGACGGCTCGTCAACCTCGCCGCGCCCATCTCGCTGGGGCACCCGGTCGAGGTGATGGACCAGAGCTTCGGCGTACAGGCCGTCGTCGTCCGCGAGCTGGCCGAAAACGGCGGCGAGTACGGGCCGGGCGTCCACGACGTGCCCGACGCGCTCGACCGCGAGGTCGCCGAGATCAAGCTCGCGGCGGAGGGCGTCGAACACGACGCGCTCACCGACGAGCAGCGCGAGTACATGGGCAGCTGGGAGCACGGTACCTGATCGGGCTCGACGAGACCCGGAGCGTCGACTGGACCGGTCGCGGCCCGCCCCCGTCCGCCGGACGCACCGGGTCCGACCGGCTTTAGTGCGGCGCGGCCGTACCGTTTCTATGAACCTGACGGCGGTGCTTCACAGCGGATTCGGCGCGGCGATCCTGGCGGGAGTCCTCGTCTCGGACACGACGCTCCGCGTCGCGGCCTTCGGGCTCGGCGCGGTCCTCTTCGTCGCCGGGATCGCGGTGTCGCGGCGCGGCGACGGGAGCGACGCCGCGTAGGACCGGTGGCGGCACGACGCCGACGAGACAGTGTGACGCCGACGAAACAACGTGACGCCGACGGATCGGGGTCCGAGAGGACCCCGCGCGCCCTTTTTCAGCGACGACCGCCTACGGCCTCCAGTGACAGTCACGAGCGTCCACGACCCGAGCCACCGCGAGGCCCTCTGGGAGCTCGAGGACGCCTTCGAGCGCGGCGACCTCGTGAGCGTCTTCGGGCGCTGTACGGTCAGCTACGAGGGCCGGGCCGCCTCGGACCTCGGGGCGGGCGACCGACTCCTCGTCTTGAAGCCCGACGGGGCCGCGCTCGTCCACACCGACGAGGGACGCCAGCCCGTCAACTGGCAGCCGCCCGGGTCGGAGCACCGCGCCGCGGTCCGCGAGGGGCGGCTCCGGGTGCGCTCGAGGCGAATGAACCCCGACGAGACGCTCACCGTCCGCTTCGAGCGGGTCCACCAGCTCTCGGCGATGGCGGTCACCGGCGGGCGCGACCTCAGCCTCCACGGGAGCGAGGAGGACCTTCGGACCCGCATCCTCGAACGTCCAGAGCTCGTCGAGCCGGGGTTCGAGCCGAGGGAGATCGAGCGTCCCTCGAGCGCCGGCCCGATGGACGTGTTCGGCGTCGACGCCCACGGCAACCCGGTCGTCGTCGAGCTGAAGCGCCGGCGCGTCGGTCCGGACGCGGTGGGGCAGCTCGCGCGATACGTCCGCGCGCTCCGCGAGGAGCTGGGGATCGAAGAGGCGGACCGCGACAGCGACGAAGCCCCCCTCGTCCGGGGTATCCTCGTCGCGCCCTCGATCACAGATCGAGCCGCAGAGCGGCTGGCGGACCGGGGGTTCGACCACGTCGCGCTCGAGCCGACGCCCGAGGAGTGAGTCGGTGGCTGCCGGAAAATGGGCCGTCGACGCCGAAGAAACGAGTGGCCGACGCCGCCGTATCGAAGGGTTTATCGCCGCAGCGCGGGCTACATCGGGCAAGTAGCCATGTCTGACAAACCCGCCTCCATGTACCGGGAGATCGACAAGCCGTCGTACACCCGGCGCGAGTACATCACGGGTATCCCCGGATCGAAGATCGCCCAGCACAACATGGGCGACCTGTCCGCGGAGCCCGACGACTACCCCGTCCAGATCAGCCTCCGCGTCGGAGAGGAGCTCCAGATCCGCCACGGTTCGCTGGAGAGCGCGCGCCTCTCGGCGAACCGCCACCTGATCAAGGAGCTCGGCGAGGGCAACTACAAGATGACGCTCCGCAAGTTCCCCCACCAGGTCATCCGGGAGAACAAGCAGGCGACCGGCGCCGGCGCGGACCGCGTCTCCGACGGAATGCGGCAGGCGTTCGGGAAGCCGGTCGGCACCGCCGCCCGCCTGAACAAGGACGACATCGTCTTCACCGCGTACTGCGACGTCGAGCAAGCGCCCGTCGTGAAGGAAGCGTTCCGCCGCGCGTACAACAAGCTCTCGCCGCCGTGCCGGATCACGGTCGAGCGCGGCGAGAAGCTCCTCGTCTCGTAGACGCTCCGGTCTTTTTCGAGGCGCGGTTTTCACGGCCCCCAGCCGCGCGGCCACGCGAACAGTCACCGAGGCGCAACCCGCCGTGGACGAGTCCGGGACTGCGAACCCGCCGCACGGCGAGCCGAACCCCTGAAATACCTTCCTCGCGTACCGACGGGCAGTGTCACAGCAGTTGGCCGAGGTCGAGACGCTGTTCCTCCACGAGGCGCGGAGCGACTACACCGTCGTCGCGAACCGGGACGGGAACCGCGTGCTCCGCGGGCGGCTCGAACTGAAGGAGACCTCCGCGGGCCCGCGTCCGGGGAAGTTCCGCGTGCTCCGCGACGGCGAGGACCACCCTCGCCAGCCCGACGAGTTCGTCGACCTCGCCCGCGCGGCCGGCCGGATCCGCATCTCCGAGCAGACGTCCCCGGAGAACCGGGCGCGGCTGGAGGCGATGCTCGACGGCTACCAGCTGGAGGCGGTGGCCGTCCGGACCTGTCGGCGCTGTGCGAACGACGGTCGGTACGGACCGATAACGAGCGAGTCCGCGATAGAACACAACGACGAGCTCATCTGCCGCGACTGCGCCCGCCGAGAGCTGGAGCGAGAGCTCTCTTATAAGGGCGAGTTCACGGGCGCCGCCGAGGAGCGGTTGGAGGAGCTGCTGTACGAGTCCGGCGACCTGGACCGGATCGTCAACCTCCTGCAGGGCGGGCTCGATCCCGACCTCACCAAGTACGACGAGGTCTCCGCCAACGTCGACGACGTGAGTCCGGTGCGGACCGAGGACCTCAACCTCCACCCGGACCTCTCCGCGCACCTCCAGGGCCGATTCGAGGAGCTGTTGCCGGTCCAGAGCCTCTCGGTACGGAACGGCCTCCTAGACGGCGACGACCAGCTCGTCGTGAGCGCGACCGCGACGGGGAAGACGCTGGTCGGCGAGCTGACCGGGATCGACCGCGCGCTGAAAGGGGAGGGGAAGCTCCTCTTTCTGGTCCCGCTCGTCGCGCTCGCCAACCAGAAGCACGAGGACTTCACGGACCGCTACGGGGACCTCCTGAACGTCTCGATCCGCGTCGGCTCCTCGCGGGTGAACGACGACGGGAACCGCTTCGACCCGAACGCCGACGTGATCGTCGGGACCTACGAGGGGATCGACCACGCGCTCCGGACCGGCAAGGACCTGGGCGATGTCGGCACCGTCGTCATCGACGAGGTCCACACGCTGAAGGAGGGCGAGCGGGGCCACCGGCTCGACGGGCTCATCTCCCGGCTGAAGTACTACAGCGAGGAGCGGATGCGGACTCACGAGGGGTACGACGGCACCCAGTTCGTCTACCTCTCCGCGACGGTCGGGAACCCGGAGTGGCTCGCCGAGAAGCTCCGGGCGACCCTGATCGAGTACGAGGATCGACCCGTCCCCATCGAGCGACACGTCACCTTCGCGGACAGCCGCGAGAAGGCGCAGATCGCCGACAAGCTCGTGAAACGCGAATTCGACACGAAGTCCTCGAAGGGGTACCGCGGCCAGACGATCATCTTCACGAACTCGCGACGGCGCTGCCACGAGATCAGCCGGAAGCTCCGGTACGACTCCGCGCCGTACCACGCCGGCCTCGACTACAAGCGCCGGAAGACGGTGGAACGGCAGTTCGGGAACCAGGACCTCTCGGCGGTCGTCACCACCGCGGCGCTCGCCGCCGGGGTCGACTTCCCCGCCTCGCAGGTGATCTTCGACTCGCTGGCGATGGGGATCGAGTGGCTCTCCGTCCAAGAGTTCTCCCAGATGCTGGGGCGCGCCGGGCGTCCGGACTATCACGACCGCGGGCGCGTCTACCTCCTGGTCGAGCCCGACGGCGTGTACCACAACTCCATGGACCGCACCGAAGACGAGGTCGCGTTCACGCTGCTCAAGGGGGAGATGGAGGACGTCGCGACCCACTACGACGAGGCGGCCGCCGTCGAGGAGACGCTGGCGAACATCGTCGTCGCGGGCAAGAAGGCCAAGCGACTCAACGACCGGATGATCGGCGAGGTGCCGACAAAGCACGCGATCGGGAAGCTGCTGGAGTGGGAGTTCATCGACGGCTTCTCGCCGACGCCGCTGGGCCGGGGCGTCACCAGGCACTTCCTCGCGCCCGACGAGGCGTTCTTCATCCTCGACGCGATCCGGAAGGAGACGGACCCGTACCAGATCGTCGCCGATCTCGAGCTGCGCGACGACGAGGAGTGACCGGGTCGTCGCGAGGAGTCCGCGGTCGAACGCGACGTACCCGCGCAACGAAACGCTTTAGCGGCCGATGCGGCTAGACGTAGACGCGGGACCGTGGGTTAGTGGTATACTTCGGGCCTTGGGTGCCCGTGACCCCGGTTCGAATCCGGGCGGTCCCATTCTGCTGCTGCGAGCACGCTCGCGAGCAGCAGCAGGCGGAGCGGATTCGAAGCAGGGAGCGGAACGGAGTGGAGCGACTGAGGTTCGAATCCGGGCGGTCCCACTTTCCCGGCGCGAGCAACACTGCGAGCGCCGCAGCGGTGAACGGATTCGAACCCTACCGGACGCGCGCAGCGACGAAAGAGCGAGCACGTTCGGGTTCGGTTCGAATCCGGGCGGTCCCACTTTCCCGGCGCGAGCAACACCGCGAGCGGAAGGAGAAAGTAGTCCGGGCGGTGTGCAGAACGACACGGCGACGGCAAGATCGACGCCGACCCGTCTGCCGCCTTTCGAAATCCTTTTGTCCGGAATCGGCGTTGGTCCGAGTGCGAGCCGCCTTAGCTCAGACTGGGAGAGCACTCGACTGAAGATCGAGCTGTCCCCCGTTCAAATCGGGGAGGCGGCATATTTCGAAACGGTGAGCGGAGCGAGCCGTCGAGAAAACGACGTCGACAACGTTCGTGAGCGTCGGCTGAAGATCGAGCTGTCCCCCGTCCCCGCGAGCGTAGCGAGCGGGGTACAGTGAGGCGACCGCAGGGAGTCTCACGCGTTTCAAATCGGGGAGGCGGCATATTTCTGTGGCCGACAACGCGAACGAGCGGAGCGAGTGAGCCGTCGGCCACGAATCTGCATCCCCGAGCCGGTTTGCGCACGGAAGTCGCGCGCAGCGAAGCGAGCACGTCTTCCGGAGTTCAAATCGGGGAGGCGGCATATTTCGAGGCGGTGAGCGGAGCGAGCCCTCGAGAAACCGACGTCGACAACGTTCGTGAGCGTTCTACCGCGACGGACGACATGACCGCCCGGTCGCGAGTTCGTGTTGCGTCGGCGAGGAGTCCCGATTCCAGTCGTTCGAAGTCAGGGTCGTCTATCGGTTCGCGAGGGCGTCGATTCGCCGCCGTCTCGGGCCGAGATCGCTGCGAGGCTCCTCACCGATACGAGGGGTGCTCGCCGCCGTACTCGAAGGAGTCATGCAGGTCTCGAAGGTCCGGGTGATCCGCTTGCAGTCGCCGGCGTGCAGTTTCGCCCAGCTCGTCGACGGTGGTGGCGCGATATACCGCCTCGCGGACCCCCATCCACTCCTCGTGGCGGTAGAAGCAGACGGTTGGGACCGAGTCGAGGTCGAGGAGCTTCGCGATCGAGAGGCGGTGGGAGCCGTCGACGAACAGCGGCTCCCCGTCGCGCGCGATGTCGATCGCGATCTCGTCTCTGATCGCCTGCGGAAACCGCTTCGTTTCGGCTCCACTCGTTACGCGGTCCCGCTGGGTGTCGTAGCCGGTCTCCGATATCTCCTGGTAGAGGTCGTCGTACTTCGTCCAGTAGTCGAGGATCTCCTCTCGGTCCTCGCCGGCCCTGCTCGTCCCGCCGTTCTCGACCGTTTCGATCTTCCGGAGGAGGAACTCCGTCTCCCCCCACTGGACGCCGTCGACGAAGTGGGCACGGAACGCTTCAAACTCCAGTCGATCCTCGAACGATGGCGGGTGCCGGTACTCCTCGGAGGGCCGGTCCCAGTCGCCGTCTGCGACGCGACCGCACAGCCGCCATCCCCCCTGCCAAGGGGGGTACTCCCGGTTCGAGTGACGGACGATGTCGTCCGGGTCGACCCAGAGGACCCGAAACGGATCGGTCGGCACGTCGTACCCGTCGACGTCCCTGGTCGCGCGCCAGCGGTAGTACCGGGACGCGAGCGTCCAGTACGTCTCCGGTGAGCACGCTCGGAGACAGCCTCCTTCGGCCGTCCGTTCGGCAGTTCGGATCGCCAGGGATCGCGGGCCGTCCTCGCGCAGGCGGCTCCACGCTGCTTGCCAGGTCGATCCCATCTGTCGCACTACCCTACTACATCGAGTTTGAAAAATAGTGGTCACCACGCGGGAGCGGACGACCGACCAGTGGCGTCGTCGAGCCGCGGTCGAGAGCCGCGTTGCGAGCACGTCTTTCGGAGTTCAACTCGGGGAGGCGGCGTATTCTGAGTCCGCGAGCGTAGCGAGCGGCGAAGAAACGTCGCCGAGTCGATTTGCGCACGGAAGTCGCAGCGCGCGAACGGAGTGAGCGCGACCGTCTTTCGGAGTTCAACTCGGGGAGCCGACTGCGTGATCCGGTCCACGTCTCGTTCCGCTAGGACTGGTGTGGCAACCGATGGAAGACAGGCTTTTGCAGGTTCTTCACGAAAGAACGGTATGAATCGCAGATACCTCCTCGCTCTGGGGGGAGTCACTACCGTCGGTGTGCTTGCCGGCTGTGCCGGTGACGACGACGGTAACGGGGCTGATCCCGAGAACGCGGGAGTAGTGACGGTAACGGTGGACGAAGACACCGTCGACGCGGCGTTCGATCGTATCACGACAACAATCGAGGAAAACGAGAATCTGGGCCTCGTAGCGGAACTCGACCACAGCGCGAACGCCGCGGGAGTAGATATGGAGTTGCCGCCGGCGCGAGTGGTGTTCTTCGGTAACCCGGAGCTCGGGACACCACTGATGCAGAGCTCTCCGCGGGCGGGACTCGACCTCCCTCAACGGATGCTCGTCTGGGAGGACAGCGACGAGGTCAAGGTCACATACAACGATCCGGAGTATATTGCCGCCCGCCATGGCATCGATGATCGGGACGAGATTCTCGAGAACATCGCCGACGCACTCGAAGCGCTTGCGACCGACGAGATGTGATTGCCCGGTGCTGGGCGAGGAATCTATTCCGTTCGGGATCAAAACCCGGAGTCTGCCTGTGATTGAACCGGTTGCTGTCAGTAGAGCGCGTTCCGGTCACCGGAACCCCGCTCGGTACATGGTAGCTGGCGGGGCACTGTAGCACAGCACTCGAGAGAACCGTCAGAGTGCGAGTCCGTCCCCGGGATCGAGTGAGATTCGAAGCGCGCAGCGAGGCGACCGTTTCGAACCACCATGTGAGCCGGAGGTCCGATCATCATCCACGAAACGAGAGGGCCCCATAAGCGACGATTACCCGTCGACGGTACCCAGTAGAGAGGCGAAGAGAACAAGCGGCGCTCGCCGTGTTCGACGTCGCCGATCGACGGGTGGAGGAGCGGGTTCACGAGAGACGTCTCACGTTTGGCTCGCTACGTCGGTGATAACTTTAGCCGATAGTGTCAGTTCGAGGTCTGGAAGATGACTCCACGAACCGTCGCGTCCGGTCTAACGTCCCGTCGGGCGATACTCAAATCGGGCGGAGCAGTTGCCATTGGTAGCCTCTATGGGATAGGCAGCGTCGCCGCCAGTTCGTCCGGTACGGTGAGCGTACTGACCCAGAATCTCTTCCTCGGAGCAGCGCTTGCGCCTGCGTTGGAAGCGGAGACGGAAACCGAGTTCGAGAAGACGGCCGAAAGCATCTACCGGAACGTCCTCGAAAGCCGTTTGGATCTGCGGGCCCGAGCGTTGGCGGACGAGGTCGCCGACATCGAGCCGGACGTGATCGGGCTGCAGGAGGCCGCCCGTTTCGCGGAGCGAGACGGCGAGTCGACGACCCGTGATTATTTTCACATGTTTGCCGATGCACTCGAAGAGGAAGGGTTGTCGTACACCGAACGCGCTTCTGTCAAGACGTTCGACGCCGAATTTCCGGTCACGAGCGGCTCGGCTCCCGATCGGGTTCGATTTTCGAACCGCGATGTGATCCTGGCTCGCGAGGGGGTGGAAACGAGCGCGGCCGACGCGGGCACGTACTACGCGGGAAGCAGGGAGTTCGGCGTCGGGCGTGGATACTGCTCGACCACCGTAGAGGGGGCGTTTACCTTCGTCAACACCCACCTATCTCCCCCGCGGGTCCCCGTTCTTCAATTCAGTCAAGCGTCGGAGCTATCGGCGCGCTTTCGCGATCCACCGACCGTCCTCGTCGGGGATTTCAATAGCGGTCCGAACACGTCCTCCGCACCGGCGTACGACGTCCTGACGAACCGCTACACCGACGCGTACGCCGCAGCGAATCCGGACGAGAAGGGGTACACGTGCTGTCAGGAACCGACGCTCACCAACGAGGAGTCGACGCTGGACCGTCGAATCGATCACGTCTTCACACGAGGGGACGTGAAAATCCGTGGAGCCGAACGCGTTGTGGACGATCAGACCGCTCGCGTCGAGGGACGGTGGCCGTCTGACCACGCGGGAGTCACTGCGGAACTGGAACCGCCGTGATCACGGCGGTGTGCGACCGGACGGGTCAGAGAGGTCGAGCGGGCTGGGTGACGAGCGTCCCCGCGGCTGCACGGCCTTTCATCTCACGCTTCGGGCACCCTCAGCCTTCACGGAGCGCTCAGGCCGTAGCGTAGCGGATGAGTCGTGTCGTAATCCCGAACTCGGAGTGCGTCGCCGATAAGGCAGGGTTACGGACGATCGTTCGCTGGCAGGCTGATACAGCGGAACATAACAATACCTGAGCGGGATCAACGTGTGGTCGATGGGAGACCAGTCACGAGCCTATCGTGATCCGGATCACGGTTCCCGGTGACGCGGCTGTGCTCGGACGCAACCTATCGCGGCAACACCAAATCACAATGAACCCTCCGTCACTCAAAGAGCAGCTCGGCACGGACGAGTCCAGTATAGATGATCAGATGAAGGAAGCCATAACCGATGCCTTTTCGTCGAACGATAAGGTCATCGAGATCAGGCCCGCGAAACGGTCGAAAGGGATGGGACTGAAGACCCTCCTGCTGTTGGGAGCGGGGGCGATCGGATTCGCCTACTGGATCCGGAACTCCCAGAGGCCGGACGACCTTGTCGAGGGTGTAAAACAGAAGACGGCCGACCGGATCCACCGGACCGCAGAGAGTATCGAGAAGGGGAGCGAGACCGCGTCCGAACGGATCGAAGAGGGCTCAGAGCGAGCCAGCGAGGCGGTTCAGGAAGCCGGCGAAAAGGCTTCAGAAAAGGCCGAAGAAGCCAGCGGAAAAGCCTCAGAAAAGGCCGAAGAGGCCGGCGAAAAGGCTTCAGAAAAGGCCGAAGAAGTCAGCGGAAAAGCCTCAGAAAAGGCCGAAGAAGCCGGTGAAAAGGCTTCAGAAAAGGCCGAAGAGGCCGGCGAGAAGGCGGCAGAACAGACTGAAGAAACCGGCGAAGAGGTCGTAGAGAAGATGGTGGAAAGCGGCGAGAAGGCGGCAGAACAGACTGAAGAAGACGACGAGGAATCAGCAGAACAGACTGAAGAAGACGACGAAAACTCGTCGGACGAGACCGACAGCGCCGGCGGTTCCGCGGGGTCGTAATCTCGCTACCGCTCACGACCGGTGACTGTGCCTCGGATCGATAGACTACTTTTTATCGATCCCGCGAGAGCCCTTGATCATGCTCCTGGCTCTGATCGCGGGTTCGGACGGCGACGGCGACAGAGGCGGAACGAGGGGTCCGCGACGATGACGCTCGACAGGTTTCGGGCGATATCGAACCGGGCCATCACCCCGTTCGTCTCCGTCGCCGACCGCCTCGGGCTGTCACCGAACGCGGTGACCGTCGGGTCCATGGGGGTCGCCGTCGCCGCCGCGGTCGCCCTGGCGATCGCCGGAGACGATCCGTCGTGGTACCTGCTGGGCGGTGCGTTAGTGCTGTTCAACGGCTTTCTGGATCTGCTCGACGGGGCCCTCGCTCGCCAGACCGACAGCGCGACCCCGGAAGGGGACTTCCTGGACCACCTCGTCGATCGCTACGCCGACGTGGTGATACTCGGCGGGGTCGTGGCGGGAGTCGGACGCTACGATATCGGCTTCGTCGCGATCGTCGGTATCCTGTTGAACGCCTACGTGGGCACGCAGGCCCAGGCCGTCGGGCTGGGTCGGATGTACGAGGGGCTCGTTACGCGGGTCGAGGTTCTGCTCCTCATCGGGGGAGTGAGCATCGCCGCCGTGTGGGTCCGGGGGGAGTACTTCGGGTTGACGATCGTCGGATGGCTTATCGTCTTCTTTATGATCGCGAGCAACGCCACCGCGCTCCAGCGGGCGGTCCTCTCGTGGCGGCAGCTTCGAGACCGGGAGTGAGTGCGGAGAGACGGTCTCCGTCCCGGCCTCCTCGCGCAGCCGCCGCGCGTTCGCCAGTCGCTCGACGGTGAGCGACTGGGAAATCAGAGCTCGCGCTTCCGTGCGGAGACCACGTCGGTTTCGAGCGGGACGGCGTTCGTGATGTTGTCCAGCAACGGCGACGTGGCTTCGACGCGTTCCCGGAGTTCGGCGAGTTCCTCGTCCGACGCGTCCGCGTCGATGTAGGCGGTGCAGGTCACCGCGTTGTACCCGGCACGGACGTCTTCGGAGATCCCGAGGAATCCCCGGAGGTCGACGTCGCCTTCGAGTTCGAATCGGAGGTCGTCGAGTTCGATACCCATGGCGGCGGCGTTGGCCGCGTAGCCGACGCTCAGACACGACCCGAGAGCGGCGAGCAGGAGCTCGACCGCGTTCGGTGCCGCCCGCTCACCGAGGATCTGCTCCGGCTCGTCGCCCTCGATGTGGAACTCTTGGGTGTGAATCTGTTCGCCTGCTTGATCGAAATCGTCGATCACCGTGACGGACTGCAGGCCGTCGGTCCATTCGGTTTCCGCACGGAACCGGAACTGACCGCCCTCCGGTTCGTCCGTGATCGTTTCGACCGCCTGGCCGAGTTGTTCCACGTCTACGCCGTTTGTGATTGACATGCTATTTCGTACCTCGTCGAGTACCGAGAGGTGTCGAGCAGACATGTAGTCATCTCGTGACGTTCGGTCACCCACTGACCGCCGAGCAGGTGGTGCAACGGTCACTCTGAGAAATGGATCGGCACTCGAGAGGGAGCGGCAGCGGATCTCTCGATTATCGATACCGTCACTTCGCGACTAGTTCGAGGGTGTGCGGTCGCGCCTCGCGTCGGGAGGAATCGTACGTCGATTCCGCCCACTCGCGGAGCGCCGGCGCGTCGGTATCGATTAGTGCGCGTACCGTGCCGCTGTCCTGGCCGTAACAACTGATCGCGACGCGGTCGTCGAGCAGACCGATTCCGTACGCGGGGAGCTCGTCATGCTCGAGAATCGTGAAGTTGTCCCGTTGCACCATCTCCGAGCTTCGGTCCGGGTACGTCGAGAGGAAGTACGCGTGGCACGCTGGTCGGTCGATCAGCGTCATCTCCACGCCGTCGTCGACCAGTTGGTAGAGAACGTCGAAACAGGGATCCATCAGCGCGACTTCGGGGCGAAGAAACCGTAACGTGGTCGTGTTCCGGAGAAGCGACTCGAATCGATCCACCGGACAGTACGGGGAATCGGGTTCGGCGACGGTGATGGTCAGTTCCGACCAGGTGTCGAACGGGAACTCGCTGATTGCGTCGGGGAGGTACGACCAGACGTAACGCAGCGTTCGCTCGGTTTCGACTCGTTCGATCAGGTCCTCCATCCCGGATGCGATCGCCTCCCCGAGTCGCGTCGCCGCGTACTCGTGTCCGTCTTTGCGGACCCAGCTCCGGTCGTCGAATTCGCTCAGCGTCCGCCGCATCGTGGAGGACGAGACGTCGGTCAGCTCACAGAGCGCTGACCGGCGCAGTGGTCGCTCGGTCAGCGCGACGAGCGTCGGGACGCGGTGGTTGGCACGCACGAGATACGATATATCGCCGATCGGTGAACCGCCGTTATAGTGTCCCATGGTAACATGTAACAACTTGAACGTACGCTGAGCAGCGTTATAACGATTGCGTCAGCGAGCGCGGCAGGCAGCGAAGGATCGACGGCGAGCCACGTCGTTGTTCAGTGTCGTCTCGTCTCGAAGAGCCGGGAGAACGCTCATTAGCCGGCAGTCGCTATCCACACGGATGAGCGACGACGTCGACATCGGTGCCGCCTCTCCGGTCGACCGGGCCGGGTCGTTCGCCCGACGAAAGCGGTCTCTCGGTCGCGTGATGGGCGCGATCTACGCGGTCGCGGGCGTGACGCACTTCCTCGCGCCGGAGTCGTTCGCCCGGGTCGTCCCGCCCGGCTTTCCGCGGCCGCGGGCGCTCGTCTACCTCTCCGGAGTCGCGGAGGTACTTTTCGGGCTCGGGATGCAGTTCGACCGGACGCGACGCGCGTCGGCGTGGGGACTCGTGGCGCTGCTGGTCGCCGTCTTCCCGGCGAACGTCTACATGGCGACCGACGACGTGGCGGCCGAGTTCGCTCCCGGCCGTCTCGCCGGCGCCGCCCGGGCGGCAGCGTGGGCGCGCCTACCGGTTCAAGCCGTGCTGGTGCTGTGGGCGTGGTGGCACACGCTCCCGGAATCCGGGTCCGGAAGCGACGACGGCAACCCCGAGCCGAGTTGATCAGACGGGTCGTGGGACCGGGCGATGAGGCCGACCGTCGGCCGCTACCGAATCGACGCTGATTTTGAATCACGCCAACCACGGCACCCTCGCGCGTTCGTACTTAACTCGTCGTTCGAACGGGTATTGACCGCTGTTTTCGGCGAACTTATGCGGTATCGGTCGGATATGTGATGGTGAGACATGGCAAGAAAATTCGTTCGAACCTCGGACGGAGCGCAGACGGGGGGGGTCGGTCGCCGACACACGCCATCGGTCGTGGCGGTAGCGTGCCGGAGGCGACGGTGACGCGCCATCAGCGCGAGCGAGAGAACGGCCGCCGATCCGAGCGCACCGGGCGGCGATGCCGATGAGCGGACCGACGAAGCGACCGATCGGCGACCCGCCGGAAGCGGGAGCGGCGCCGGATCCGGTCGACATCCCGTGGATCGACATCCACCAGCACACGCAGTCGCTGACGTGGAACGACCGCGAGAAATTCGATCTCAGCGGTGGGCAAGCTGCGGTCGCGATAGCGGCGGGGTACTACTGGGCTCCGTACCGGCCGGTGAGTTCCGACGACGTCCGGTTCCTCTGGGACGATGCGCTCCGACGGGCGGCCGCGTTCGATCACCGGCACTTCTACGACCAGTACGTCGCCGTCGGGATCCACACCTGGTCCCGGGTCGAGGACGCCGACGAGCTCCTCGCCGTGCTCCCCGAGTACTGCGAGGACGATCGGGTGATCGCCATCGGTGAGACGGGGATCGAATCGACTCAGCACACCGTGTCATGGCCGCTGGAGGGACAGAAGGAGGTCGTCCGCGAGCAGTTTCGCGTCGCGCGCGACACGGATCTTCCGGTGCTCGTCCACACGCCGGGGTCGAGCAAGGGCGACGTCGACCCGCGGCACGTCCAGAGCTACGAGGAAGGAAACCGCAATTTTACGGATCCGCTGTTATCCCCGGAAGACGCGAAAATGGAGGCCGTCGAGATGGACCTCGCGCTCGCCGACGAGGTGGGGCTGTCCGACGAGAAGCTCGTGATCGACCACGCCGGTCGGAGCGTCCGGGACTTCGTGTTAGAGAACACGGGCTGTTATCTCGCCTACAGCGTGAGTGCGCCGTGGCTGCGCGGTGTCGACGCCCGCGACGTCGCCGCAGCGATCGACGCACACGGGAGCGACCGGATCGTCGTCGACACGGACCTCATCGGCGCGATGGACAACGATCCGTTCGTCATGAAGCGGACGATCCTCGACCTGCTCCGCCTCGGTGTCGATCGCGAGGACGTCTCTCGGGTCGTCTACGAGAACCCACGAGAGATACTCGGTCTGGCGTAGGCACCGTCCGGGACCCGAATCCGAGGACCCGGGCTCGTTGCGCTCGCCGTTGTGTCGCATCAGGCGTCCGCCGAAGCGGTGGTCGACACGCTGTCAGTCGCCGTGTCAGGCCGTGCTGTGGGCGTGGTGGCACACGCTTCCGGGGCCGGGGCCGACGTCCGCCTCCGCGGCGATGCGAAGACGGAAGCGGCGACGGAGACGGGAAGCTACGTCCCGGAACGGAGCAGCGACGGAGACGGGGAGCTACGTCCCGGAACGGAGCGGCGCGGTGCAGCGGCGACAGTAGTTGAACCCCGGCTCGTTGGCCGCGCCGCACTTGGGACACGTCGTGCCCGGATCGGTCCGGTCGTCCGGGGCGTCCGGATCGTTCGCCTCCCCGCGGTCCGCACCGGAGCCGACCGGCGGCCGCCCTCCGTACTCCTGGTCTTCGGTGTACTTCTCCAGCTCCCCGGCCCGCCGACGACGCCGGCGGTCGCGGCCCTCGCGGACGATATCGCGGAGCACACGGAAGCCGAGCGCGAGCGCGAACAGCAGCAGCGCTCCCGCGATCGCGAGGTAGATCGGGCCGACGTCGATCATGCGAGCCCTACGGGCCGGAGGCTTAGGTATTGTGGGGTGATCACGCGGGGCACGGACCGTGGCGACGGTCGGTCAGTACCGCAGCGTGGCGTCGAGGATGCCGGCCGTCTGTCCGGCGCCGACGACCGCGAGCCCGACCGCGGTCCACGGCGGCGACGGCGCGACCGCGACCGCGACCGCGCCGGCGACGCAGCAGACGACGCCGGCGGCGTAGATCCGCGCGCCCGCCTCGACGCGGCGCCCGGTGTACGTGAACCCGAGCGCGGGGAGGAGCGCCCAGCCGAAGAGCGAGACGGCCAACAGGACGTCCGCCGGGACTCCGGCGTCGCCGCCGCGGAGGAGGAAGCCGGCGACGCCCGCGAGCGTCACGGGCGTGCCCGCGAGGATCACGAGTTTCCACGCCCGGAGCACGCCGGTCGCCATGTCGCGCCACGAGGCGACGACGAACGCGACGAGCAGGGCGCTCATGACGACGTGCGCGACGAACAGCGCGTGCGTCGAGACGACACCGAGCGTCGTCGCCGCGACGACGAGCCAGGCGGCGGGGACGAGCAGCGCCGGGCCGTTCGCTCTGATCGATCGGAACACGTCGGTCCGATCGCGGCGGCCGAATATAAACGTCCCTCCGGCGGCAGCGTGCTCGCAGAACCGCGTGATCAGTCGGTCGAACCGAAGCGACTTCGCAGTACGGTCACTGATCGTCCCGATAAATGCCGATAACAGAAACAAACGTCCGGCAACAGCCGTGGTAACTGTACACTCGCAATCCTTATGACCCGAGCGGGCGTCCGTCCAGATGCAATGGCGACCGGAAAGGTTGATTTCTTCAACGACACTGGCGGCTACGGATTTATTGAGACTGACGACGCTGACGACGACGTGTTCTTCCACATGGAAGACGTCGAAGGGCCGGACCTCGAAGAGGGCCAAGAGCTCGAGTTCGACATCGAGTCCTCGCCCAAGGGGCCGCGCGCGTCCAACGTCGTTCGGCAGTAAGCCGATCCGATAAGGTGGGTCGGTCCGGCTGACGCCGAACGCGACTCTGACACGCGATAACGAGACTTTTGCCCGTATCGGACTCACGTCCGACACGGGTTCTTATCACGACACCGAGCGCCGTCGCCGGTCGGGCGGTCGCCGACCGGTCCGGCGGAGGACGGCGAGCGGCGGCGCTGGCGAGCGTGATCCGCGTCGCGACGAAAGCGGAGTTTTCGACCGAATCAGACGTGCTGTCCGAAGAGCCCGCGGCCCTTCGTCACCTCGACGTCGCCCTCGACTTTCGTCTGACACGCGAGGCGGACGTCGTGACTGGGGTGGTGCGGCGGGAACCAGAGGCGGGCCTTCTCCTTCTTTCCGGGCTCGCTCACCTCTCCGTCGACCTGGACCGCACAGGAGCCACACGACCCCACGCCCCGGCAGTTGAGCTGCTCCATCTTGCCGTTGTACACGGAGAGGCCGGCCTCCTTCAAGACGTCGCGTAACACGTCGCCCTTCTCGCACTCGATTTCCTCCCCCTGATAGGATACGGTAGGCATGTCGATGAAGGGTACAGCGGCGATCCACAAAGAGTCTGTGTCCGCGGCGCGGGTGGACCGGGACCGTCGGCCGCGGCGTCCCGAAAACGGGCGTGCGCCAGGCGTCTGACGACGGACGGGGCGTTTTTTTACCTTCGGCACCGCAGAGTTGGCATAATGGGACTCAGGTGTCTGCTCGGGCACGACTTCGGCGAGCCCGAACTACGGCGCGAGCGCGAGGAGGACGGGAACGAGGTCGTCACGACCGTCACCGAGGTGAAGACCTGCGCTCGCTGCGGTGAGACGCAGGTCGTGAGCGAGAACACCGAGGTCACGACGATGGAGCAGCTGGCCGACGAGGCCGCCGCCGGGGCCGGACCGACCGCTCCGACGGACCAGAGCGTCGGCGGCGGTCCAGCTGCGACCGACGAGGTCGGCCCGGACGACGTCCCGGTGGGGCCCGCGTCGACGGACGCCGGAGTCGCCGACGCCGACCCGCCGGTCGACGGGGACGTCGACGACGCCGTGATCATCGATGACGGGGCCGGGGGCGTGGAAACGGGCGCCGAGAACGGGGCCACGGCCGCGAACGACGGGGTCGCGGATCCGGGTGTCGACGAGGGGGCGACGGCTGCGGCCGACGAGGACGCGGAAGGCGGGCCCGTCGGCGAGACGGACGACGGCGTGGAGCTCCTCGAGTCGGGACCGGACGACGAGGCCGGCTCGCTCGGCGGAAGCGACGAGTACGCGGAGTACCCGGAGGTCGAGCACGTGGAGTCGCCGGTCGACGAGGAACAGCGCGCGGAGACGGACGACGGCGTGATCCTCGACGAGGAGGACGAGCCGACGACCGACCGCGAGCGCGGCGCGTGGCCGGAGGTCGACGAGCCCGAGGACGCGCCGACCGCGACGACGCCGTGGCCCGAACAGCACGGGCAGGACGAGGGGTTCAGCGCGGAAGTCGGCGACGGCGACGCGGGCGACGCCGTCGAGTTCGGCGCGGGGCTCACGCCGGAGGCCGCCGACACGGCCTCGAACGACGCGGACGCGGAGTACGTCGAGGGGCCGGCGCGGGATCGCGACGGGGTCGGCGGAGGGGCGGAACAGCGGGACGGCGAAGCGGAGTCGATCGACGCGGGGACCGGGATCACCCGTCCCGAGAGCCCCGATCTCGAGACGTCGATGTCGGAGACGGCGACGGAGTACCACTGTCCCGAGTGCGGCATGACCCGGGAGTCCGACGGCAACTCCATGCGCGCGGGCGACATCTGTCCCGAGTGCAAGCGCGGATACGTCACCGAACGCCCGATCTGATTCGCGAGGAGTTCGGCTCGGGTCGTCGGGCGTCCGGACCGACGGCGTCGGACGGGCTGCTCAACGGCCTGAAGACCCCGTGACGAAACTGGTTTACGCCCCCCTGTCGAACGGTCGCGGCATGAAGGAGTACAAGATGCGCCGCGGCGAGCATCTGGACGAACGCATGCCCGACCTGAAGGGATCCATCGAGGAGTACTTCGGCGAGGTCAGCGGGACCGAGGAGTGGCAGGGCCACGAGCTGTACGTCGTCGAGGACCCCGACAACCCCGTCTTCGAACGGATTGTGGCCGGCACCGCCGAGTACGGCAGCAAGAAGGACAAGCTCGCGGTCCACTTCGAGGAGCGGCCGGCCGAGGACGTCATCGCCGAGGGGAACGCCGACGCCGCCGCCGACGCGGTCGACGCGAAAAACGAGTTCCTGCTGGAGGCGACGGGGCGCGACGCGAAGTCCCGCCGCGACTCGCTGAAGCGCGAGGTCGAGGACGACGCCCCCGACTACTGAACGGACCGACTGCCCCCGCTACGTGTCGTATCGGTCGCTCGCGCGGACGACCCCGCCCTCGTCGTCGACCGCGGTGACCGAGCAGTTGTCGACCGACAGCCCCGTGAGCGACTCGACCACCGAGAGGCCGCGGCGCTCGCCGAGGAGGAGCCGGATCGGGTTCACGTGGGTGACGGCGACGACCGTCTCCTCCCGCGCGCGCAGGTCGGCGGCCGCGTCGAGGACGCGCTCGCGGACCGCGAGCCAGCTCTCGCCGCTCTCGGGCGCGCGCTCGGCCGCTGCCCGCCCGTTTTCCAGCAGGTCGAAGGCGGGGAATCGCTCGAAGAAGTCGTCGGACGAGAGCCCCTGAAAGACGCCGAAGTCGCGCTCGCGGAGCCGCGGGTCGGTCTCCACCTCGGCCCCGGCGGCCGCGGCGATCGGCTCGGCGGTCTCGATGGTCCGCGCGAGGTCGGAGGCGACGACCGCGTCGACCGCGTGGCGCTCGACGAGCGCGTCGGCGACCCGCGCGGCCTCCCCACGTCCGCGGTCCGAGAGGCCGACGGGCGCCCACCCTTGGATCCGACCGACCTCGTTCCACTCGGTCGTCCCGTGTCTGACGAACAGCGTGCTCACGGCCGAGAGAGGGGAGCGCGCGGCAAGGAGGTTTCGCTGGGAGGCGGGCGTGCGGAAGGGACCGACGACCGACGACGGGGTGTCGACGGCCGATCAGGGACGACAGGCTATTGACGACTCGCCGGGTAGAGAGAACGAATGCGCCAGGACCCGATCCCGGCTCCGGTCGCCGACCGGCTGTCGATCGCGGCTCGCCGTCTGCGGGCGGCTCGTCGGACCGCGCTCGACCGCGTCGCTGTCGAGGACACGGAGTGGGAGTACGCGGGTCGGACGTGGTCGTGGCCGGCGGGCGAGGCGAGGACCTACTTTCACGAGCTCGCGCCGGGCGAGCGCGAGGTCCTCGACGACCTGATCGCCGAGCTCAACGACCTCACCGGGGCGACCGAGCCGAACGCATCTCGCCCGGAGTCAGAGCCGGGAGCCGAGGTCGTCGGGTTCGGTACGGGCCGCGTCGCCGTCGGGATCCCCGAGTCGATCCGCTGGGAGGTGGAGACGACCGGTGAGGGAGCCGAATCGACGCCTCGGGAACCGGACGTGACCGGCAACGGGTCGGACGTGACCGACGCGGGGTCGAGAACGGTCGCCGACGATCCCCTCGTCGCGAAGCTGGCGCGGTACGGGCCGTCCGCGGAGATGGGCGACGGGCGCCTGCAGAACCGCCGCGAGCGCCGGATCTGGTCGGCGATCGGGTCGCACCCGTTCCTCCCCGTCCTCGACGGCGACGGCGACGGGGACTGGATCGTCATGCCGCGCGCGGACGTCCCGCCGGACGAGGCGGTCCGGGAGGAGGCGCTCGACCGGATGCGGGCTGCGCTGGCGCCCTATCGCGACCGGTTCCACTTCGACGAGCTCAAACCGGAGAACGTCGGCGCCTACCGCGGCCGATTCTGGGTCGTCGACTACGGGCGACCGTGGGGCGAGCCGCTGTTCGTGGAGCCGCCGAGCCGGTCGGACGCGACCGAGTCCGGATCGTCGGACGAGAGACCGGCCGGTTCCGGCGTTCAAAAGGCTGAAACGGCCGAATTCCCCGGAACGAATCCGGGCGAGGAACGTCAGGATCGATCAAGTGAAAATTAATTCAGAACTGAGTTAAAACTTCGACAGTCTTAAACCGGCAGGCGGCGAAGTAGGGGTATGAGCATAGAGACAGTACTGCTTGCCGTTGGTACCGAGGACGAAAAGCGGACCGAACAGCTGGCGAAGGAGGCCATCGCGGTCGCCGAGCCCGCGGGCGCGGAGGTCGTCTTGACCCACGTGTTCACCGACGAGGAGTTCGACGGGGTCCGGGCGAAACTCGGCGTAAACGAGTCAAGCGAGGGCTCGACGCCGGACGCCGTCGCGGAGCGACACACCACGACGCGGGCGATCGCGAAGGCGCTCTCCGAGGCCGGCGTCCGGTACTCGATCCGCGGGGAGATCGGCGACCACGCCGACAAGGTGGTCGAGACGGCCACGGCCGTCGGCGCCGACCGCATCGTCGTCGGCGGACGGGGTCGGTCGCCGACCGGCAAGGCCGTCTTCGGGAGCATCGCGCAGGACGTCATGCTCTCGTCCCCGTGCCCCGTGACCTTCGTGCGCGAGGTCGCGGCCTGAGAGCGCGGCGAACCGTCTCGGGAAGCGTCCCGCTTAAGTGATACCGGAACGCGATTTTAGCCGATGTACTACGTGGGCGTCGACCTCGGGGCGACGAACGTCCGGGCGGTCGTCGGCGACGAGACGGCGACGATTCTCGGTTCCGACGAGCGGGGCACCCCCCGCGGGCCGAACGGGATCGCCGTGACGGAGGCCGTGCTGGGCGTCGTCCGCGGCGCGTGTTCGGCCGCGGAGATCGACCCGACCGAGGCCGTCGCGGCCGGGATCGGCTCGATCGGTCCCCTCGACCTCGCGGCCGGGGTCGTCCAGGGGCCGGCGAACCTCCCGGACACCGTCGAGCGGATCCCCCTCGTGGGACCCGTCTCCCAGCTCCTCGACACCGACGAGGTCCACCTCCACAACGACACCGTCGCCGGCGTCATCGGCGAGCGGTTCCACGCCGAGCGCAACCCCGACGACATGGTGTACCTCACGATCTCCTCGGGGATCGGCGCGGGGGTCGCCGTCGACGGCAACGTGCTCTCGGGGTGGGACGGCAACGCCGGCGAGGTGGGCCACATGACCGTCGACCCGCACGGCTTCATGACCTGCGGGTGCGGCCTCGACGGCCACTGGGAGGGGTACTGCTCCGGTAACAACATCCCGAAGTACGCCCGCGAGCTCCACGCTGAGGACCCGGTCGAGACCTCGCTGCCCATCGAGGACCCCGACTTCTCCGCGGTGGACGTGTTCGAGGCGGCCGGCGACGACATCTTCGCCGACCACGTGATCGACCAGGTCGCTCACTGGAACGCCATGGGCGTCGCCAACGTGATACACGCGTACGCTCCGCTCGTGGTGAGCGTCGGCGGCGCGGTCGCGCTCAACAACCCCGAACGCGTGCTCGACCCCATCCGCGAGAAGCTCGCCGAGATGGTGTTCATCAACGTCCCGGAGTTCCGGCTCACCGAACTCGGCGACGAGGTCGTCGTGAAGGGAGCGCTCGCGAGCGCGCTCACCGGGGGCACGGGCGACCGCTCGCGAGTTGAGACGCCGCCCAGTTGATCGGTGTGAAACGCGCGGCGACGGTCAGTCCTCGAACTCGGTCATTTCCGGCTTGACGTTCGGGTCGACCGAGTCCCGCGTCTCCAGGTACGCGTCCCGGTACCGCCAGATCTTGCGCAGGAGGACGTAGCCGAACGCGCCCTGAAAGAGGAGGACGAAGACGAACAGCGCCGAGATCCGCGACAGGGGAGTGAGCGCCGAGGCCACCGAGGTGACCGGACCGACGAGGGTGTTGTACAGCGCGTGGATCACGGCGGCTATGACGAGCCCCTTCACGACGATCGGGCCGCGGTTCTCCGGGTTGAACTTCGCCAGCCCGAGGTAGTAGCCCGCGAACGCCGAGTAGACGACGTGGCCCGGGCCCGCGAGCGCGCGGAGGGCCGTGATCCCGTCGCCCGCGCCGAGGACGGCGAACCCGAGCGTCAGCTCCGACATCTCGACGTTCTGGACGATGTAGACGAGGTTCTCGATGACGACGAAGCCGAGCCCGGCGATCGCCCCGTACACCGCGCCGTCCACGACGGCGTCGAACCGGTCGTCCGTGTACGCGTACAGCCGGACCGCGAGCAGCTTCACCGTCTCCTCGACGGGACCGACGATCACGAAGAAGAAGAGGACGAATCCGAGGAACCCGAACGGGGCGAAGAGGGGCTGTGCGTAGCTGTTGAGCACGGCGGCGAACGTCGCGGTGAGGATCGACAGCAGGAACGTCGCCACGAGCAGGGAGAGCGGCTCCGCGGTCGTGACGTCGGAGACGTACACGTACGCGGCGAGGCCGAACGCCGGGATCGCCGAGAGGCCGACGAGCATCGCGACGGCGGGGTCGAAGACGAGCCCGAGACCGAAGGATCCGAGGATGGCGAGGAGCCCCAAGAGGGCGACGAAGACGACGAGCGCCTTCGCCGACCGGGTGATGAGCCAGTACAGCGCGACCGAGAGGCCGTCGAGGGAGGTGCGCTCCTCCCACGTGGCCACGTCGTAGAGGTCGCGGTCGTCGGAGGCGCGCGACTTGACCGGGTCCGACGGGGATGACATACGGCTCGGTTCGGCCCGCGGTGACTTAAGCCGTGGCCGAGGCGGAGACCCGAAACAACTCGCGCGGCGCGAGCGGTCCGAGCCGATGGAGTTGAAACCGCGGCGTCCGAAGGGACGGTATGCACTTCGACCGACGGACTCAGCAGGCGCTGCGCGAGGCGGGGCTCGACGCGGACGCGATCGCGACCGCCTCCGACCGCGTCGCCGAGCTGGTCGCCGCGGACGCCGACCGGCTGCGGGCGTTCTTCGCCGCCGAGGGGCCGTACTACTCCGACATGGAGCTGGCTCACAGCACGGCCGAGACGCAGGAGCATTCGACCGCCGACGTCGACCTGTTCACCCACGGGAGCGACCTCCGCGGGTACCTCTCGCTCGATGGGTGGGGAGTCCCGGTCGAGGACGGGCGGGTGTTGCGGACGGCGGAGGGCGAAGACGGCGAGAGCGAGGACGAAGACGGCGGCGAAGCCCCCGTCCTCGTCGAGCTCTCGCTCGGCGAGACGATCCACGGTCGGGTCCGCTTCGCCCGCGACCCGGAGGAGCTGTGACCGCCGCCGTCCGCGTCCGCGGCATCTACGCCACCGCCCTGACGCGGTTCCTGCTCGACGCGGGCCACGAGGTCGTCGACGCGTCGCCGCCGATCCGCCGGCGCTTCGAGGCGGACTTCGAGAACGCGCCGCCGGAGGTCCGGATCGAGACGACGGCCGACAGGCAGGGCGTCGGCGTCCGCGGCGACCCCGAGACGGTGGCGTCGCTCCGCGATCGGCTGCGCGGCGTGGGGCGCGACGCGCTGGCGTGGACCGACCCGACGCCGCCGGGAACCGTCCTCGACGGCGAGGTGACCGAGACGCTCGGCGGCGGGGCGGTGGTGCGGCTCCGCGCCGGCGACGGCGCGACCGCCGAGGGGTACCTCCCGTACGGGAGCGTCGACGACCGCGTCGAGACCGGGGACCCGGTCCGGGTGCGGGTCGGCGCGTCCGCGGCGCCGTGGACGGACCGGCGCCCCGAGCTGGACGGCTCGCTGCGCGCCGGTGACGGGCTCGTCGCGCTTGAGCCGGGCTCGGGCACCCGAGTCGACGTCCGAAACGACGAGGCCGCCCGGGAGCTGGCGGGGATGCTCGACCTGCTCGGACTGGAGCCGCCGGACGGGTGGCGGGCGGTCTGGAAGCCGCCCGCGGTCGACGCCGACACGGAGGCGCTGGAGGCGGGACTCGAGCGCGCCGTCGCCGCGGCCGAGGGGCTCGGCGACGCGGTCGACGCGGCCGGCGGCGTCGGCGTCCTCGACGACACCGGGCGGGTCCGCGACGAGCCGCTCGCGTCGCCGACCGCGGGCGCGTGGGTGTGGTTCGGCCGCGAGAGCCGGTTCGCGCTCGACGACCGGCGCCGCGAGGCGACGGCGACGATGCCGGGCCACCACCGGGTGAAGGCGGGATCGGGGGACGCGTCGGCCGGCGTCGACCTCGCGGAGGCGCTCTGCGAGCCGGACCCGGACGCCGCGTTCCCGTTCGGGGTCGTGACGGACGCGTTCGGGCCGAGCGAGGGCGACGCGCTCCGGATCGACCACGGGAAGCCCGACGGTCGGCTCCTCACGCTCGGCGAGGGGACCGTCACGGGCGTCGACGCGGACGGCTCGGTCACCCTCGAGCGCGAGATGACCGGCAGCGGCATCTACGACGGGCTCGGCGTGGCGCGCGAGGCCGGAGACATCGCCGAGACGAGCCTGAAAGAGGGCCGGTGGTGGTACCCGACCACGTACCGGGGGCGCGACGGGACGGTTCGGGGCACCTACGTCAACGTCTGTACCCCGGTCGAGGTGTTCCCGGACGCCGCGCGCTACGTGGACCTCCACGTCGACGTGGTGAAGCGCCCGGACGGGACCGTCGAGCGCCTCGACGACGACGAGCTGCGGGACGCGGAAGCGACCGGCGACGTGCCGGAGCCGCTGGCGGAGAAGGCGCGGAGCGTCGCGTCCGCGCTGGAGAACGCCTTATAAACAGTACCGGATCGCCGCGGCCCTCAGTCGACGTCGCCGAGCGTCCCGGCGTCACCTCGAAGCGTCCGACGTCGCCACGGAGCGTCCGAACGCCGTTTCGGATCGTCCCGTCCCTCTCTCGGGTCGTCCCGACCCCGCGTGTTCTTATCCCGAATACGGACGGACGAAACACCTCTCGTTCGTTACAATAACATTATAAATCATCGCATACATGGCGAACGCATAATGGGCGAAAAACAATCACAGCACGAATTTCAGGAGACGAGCCGGCGGGGGTTCCTCGGGAGCGTGGGGGCGCTGGTGGCCGCGGCCGCGTACTCGCGAGACGTCTCGGCCGCGGACGCCGAGACGGTCGCGAACGGCGACGACGACCCGGTCCAGACGGTCGAGTCCCCGGACGGATCGATCGCGGTGACGGTCGACGTCGCCGACGGGATCCCGACCTACGAGGTCGTCCGCGGCGGGACGACGTACGTCGAGCCGTCGTCCCTCGGCTTCGACTTCCGGAACCAGGCGTCGTTCGGCGCGTCGAGCGCGACGGACGGGGGCGCCGTCCCGCTGACCGTCACGGGGACCGAGCGCGAGGCCGACGCCGAGCAGTGGGAGCCGGTCTGGGGGGCGTTCGACGAGGTGTCGGCGGAGTACAACGCCCTGCGCATCGGGCTCACGGACGGCGACGTGGAAGGCAGTACGGAGGTCAGCGGGGCCGACGCGGTGGACGGCCGGAGCGCCACCCTCCAGGTCCGGGTCTTCGACGACGGGATCGGCCTGCGTGTCGTGCTCGGGGAGGGGTTCGCGAGCAACGCCGAGCGGGCGGTGATCGAGGCGGAGAACACGGGCGTCGCGTTCGCGGACGACTACGACGCGTGGTGGATCGGAAACGAGGTGACCAACCCGCGGTTCGAGCAGGAGTACGCGGAGACGCCGCTCTCGGAGATCCCGGGCGGGACCCGGCCCACGCGGCCGACCGACACCCCGATCCGCGAGGGCGCGCACACCCCGCTGACGGTCGACGCGGGCGACGCGTACCTGAGCGTCCACGAGGCGAACCTCGACGACTACGCCGCGACGACGCTCGCCCCCCGTGACGACGGCGGCGGAACCGCGTTCCGCACGGCGCTCACCCCCCTCCCCGACGGGACGAAGGCGTCGCTGGAGCTCCCCGCGGCGACGCCGTGGCGGACGGTCCAGCTCGTCGACCGACCGGGCGGGTTAATCGAGTCGCAGCTCGTCCCCCTGCTCTCCGACCCGCTCGACGAGTCGGCGCTCCCGACCGTCGGCGGCGCGCCCGACACCGACTGGATCGAGCCCCGCAAGTACGTCGGCATCTGGTGGACGATGATCGCCGGGTCGGCGAACTGGGAGTACAAGACCGACGAGGAGGTCAGGGCCGACGACGGCAACCCGGCCGCCTACGTCCACGGCGCCCGGACCGAGCGGATGAAGCGGTACATGCGGTTCGCGAGCGAGAACGGCATCGACAGCGTCCTCGTCGAGGGGTGGAACGAGGGGTGGGACACCTATCCGGGCGACGGCTCCGGCTTCGAGTTCGGCGTCGACGACTCGTATCCCGACTTCGACGTCCGGGAGGCGACCGACTTCGGCGCGTCGCTGCCGGAGCCGGTCGAGATGACGATCCATAATGAGACCGCGGGCAACCTCCCGAACTACGAGGACGCGATCCTCGACGGGGACGCGTTCGCGGGGTACGAGTCGGTCGGCATCAACTCGATCAAGAACGGCTACGTCTCGGACGCCGGGCTCGGCATCGACGGCGACGGCTCGGCGCCGACCCACAACCAGCACAACCAGCTCGCGGTGAACCACCACCGGCTGGTGATCCGCGAGGCCGCCGCGAACCGCCAGCTGTTGGAGATCCACGAGGGGATCAAGCCGACCGGCGAGATCCGCACCTACCCGAACGTGGCGAACCGCGAGGTCGTCAAGGCCCAGGAGTACGACGGGTTCGGCCAGCTCGGCTCGAACGTCGGTCGCGGCCACCACGTCACGCTCCCGTTCACGCGCAACCTCGCGGGGCCGGTGAGCTACCAGCCGGGCATCTTCGATCTCACCTTCAACGACGACCGCGGCGACCAGATTCAGACGACGCGCGCGAAACAGCTCGCGATGTACCCGACGTACCTGAGCGGGCTCCAGATGGCCGCCGACCGGATCGAGGCGTACGTCGACGAGACGTTCGCGGTGGGCGAGGGGCTCCAGGCCGCCGCCGGCGACCTCGACGGCCTCGTCACCGACGACACGTGGCGGAACGCGTTCGGGACCAACTTCGTCGCCGTCGACCCGAACCGCGCGCCGAGCGGGTCGTCGGTCTCGTTCACCGTCCGCGACGTCCCCGCGGCGGGGACGTACGACCTCCACCTCCGGTACGCGAGCGCCCCCGAGGAGAACGCGGGCCGGGTGATCGACGCCGGCGGCCCGCGGGCCACCCTGCGCGTCGGCGACGAGCGCGAGACGATCGAGCCCGGGTTCACCGACTACTGGGACGACTGGGACCTGTTCACGACCGAGGTCGAGCTGGACGCCGGCGACACCGAGGTCGCGATCGAGCTCGACTACGCGGAGGGCGACGACGGCTTCGCCGGCGACGTCGGCGGGTTCAACCTCAACGCGCTCGCGGTCACGGAGTCGGGCGATCCCTCTCCGGTGCCGGCCGAGTACGAGGGGTACGTCCCCGAGAACGAGAACTTCGACGCCGAGCCCGAGTTCGGCTTCATCGAGTCGGTGCCGGCGGCCGGCTGGGACGAGACGCGCGTCGTCGGCTCCGCGATCGGCGACTACATCGCCATCGCGCGCCGGGCGGGCGAGGAGTGGTACGTCGGCGCCATGACCGACGGCGGCGGGCGGGCCGTCGACGTCCCGCTGGACTTCCTCGCCCCCGGAGACTCCGGCGGGAAGGGAGGCGACGACGGAACCGGTACCGGAAACGACCGAAGCGGTCCGAAGTACGTCGCCGAGATCCACTCCGACGCGGTCGGTGCCGGCGTGGACGCCGCTCCGACGGGCGTCCGGATCGACGAGGCGGTCGTCGATCCCGAGACGACCCTGCTCGCGTCGATGGCGCCGAGCGGCGGGACGGCCGTCAGGCTGCGGGCGGCACGGGGGCGCGAGATCAACCGGCTCCCGGAGTACGAGCGCCCGGAGCAGGACCTGACCGTCGGTATCGCCGCCGAGACCGACTTCGACGAGCCCTTCCTCACCGCGACCGGCTCCAACGACGGCGACTACATCGGCGGGACGACGGTGGAGATCGTCGTCGACGGCGAGGTCGCCGCTGTCGACAACGTCCGGCTTCCGCCGGACGCGACGGACGAGACGGTCACCCTCGGCTTCAGCATCGCGCGGGTCGGCACGTTCGACGTCGTCGTCCGCGAGCCCGACGACGGAGCCGAACTGGCGTCCGGCCGCGTCACGGTGACGCTCGGTGACCTCGTCGCCGAGCTCACCGACCCGCGGGGAGACGATACCGGTCCCGGCGAGTACGTGTACCCGACCGACGGCGCGTTCCGAGACGGCGCGTTCGACCTGCGTTCGGTCCGCGTGCTGGAGACGGACGAGGAGTACCGGTTCGCCTTCGAGGTGGAGACCCTGTACGCCGCCTTCGGCGGGACCTTCTCCCCGCACTACTTCGTCGTCTACCTGCGCGATCCGTCCGCCGACGGGGGGCGGACGACCGAGCTCGGCGGAGAGTCGGGGCTCGGGATCACCGCCGAGTTCGCCGACCCGTGGCAGTACCGGATCGGCGCGAGCGGCTTCGACGTCGGTATCGTCGACGCCGACGGGAACCGGCTCGGCACGCCGGAGGTCTTCGCCAGCTTCGAGTCGAACGTCGCGGTCCTCTCGGTTCCGAAGTCCGCGCTCGGCGATCCGGACCTCTCCGAGTGGGAGGCGCTGCCGGTCGTCGGCTCGGAGGACTTCGGCGCGTTCCGCGACGTACAGGTGAACGCCGGCGGGTTCGTCTTCGGCGGCGCGCGCGAGGACGCGGTCGACAACGCCCCGAGCGTCATCGATCTGGTGCCTCCGGACGAAGTCAGCCAGTCCGAGGCGTTGGACTACGGCCCCGACTCGCTGGCCACGCTGCCGTTCACGTCGCTGTAGCGGGCCGGTACGTCGCGACGAGCGTCGAAAAGCGAGCGGACGGGGCGGGGAGGCCCCCGGTCTCAGAAGTGGTTCGCGGACTCGGTCTCGTGTTTCAGCTCGCCGCCGCGGCCGCCCTCGACGGTAGAGGCGCCCTGGTCGCCCGAGGAGGCGGTCCGGACCGTCACGTTCTCGACCTCGTCGAAGTCCATGATCAGGTCGCGGCGGATGTTGTCGGCCGTGATGTTCGAGATGCCGCAACCGGAGCAGGTGCCGCCGAGCTCGACGACGACCTCGCCGCTCTCGGGGTCGGCCTCGCGCACGACGCTCGTGCCGCCATGCATCTGGATGATCGGCATCTGTCCGACCATCCACCGCTCGACTCGGTCCGCGAGGCTCTCGTCGCTCATTGATGAACGTTGGCACCCGAGCCTATGGAAGCTTGCGGTTTCAGAGCCAACCGAATCGACGAAACGAACTGTGTCACCGTCGATCCCGCAGAAGCCGCGCTCCGAAACCGATTTTCGTTTCGCCGTCGGTCATTCGTCGCGGTCGTCGGCGCGCTCCGACTGACTCGGGAGACGGGTTGGGTCGGCGGGTTCGTCGCCGTGCACGGCGTCGTCGCGTTCGAGGAGGTACAGGAGCGGGCCGAGCGCGGCCAGCACGAGCACGCCGGGGAGCGGCGCGTCGGGGACGAGCAGGGCGGTGGTCAGGCTCGCGCCGGAGGTGACGAGGACGAAGGCGGCCCACAGCGGCGGCGAACCGAGGTCGACGCCGACGCGCGCGGCGTCACGGTACACGAGAACGACCGCGACGACGGCGAGAAGCGCGGCGGCGCCGACGCCGACGACCGTGGTGACTGACATACCGCCCGTTCGGGCGAGACGCGAAAAAGGGTGTCGCGGGCGGGCGGCGGAGCGGTGTCCGGGCCGGGGCGACGAGCGGACTCAGTCGATCCTGAGGAACCGGGCGGGATACGCCAGGTCGCTCTGACGCGGGGTCACGACGACGAACGAGTGCGGCGGTAACGCCGCGAGGTCCCGCGGGAGGTCGGCGAGGGCCGGCGTCCAGCCGACGCCCCCCTGACGCGGCGAGATCGACGCGACGAGGTCGTCGGGACCGGTGTTCTCTTCGAGTCGCGTCAGGAGCGTCGACCAGTCGGGAACGCCCTCGAACTCGCCGTCGAGCTCGGGCTCGACCAGCCCGAACAGCCGCTCGTACTGGCGCGGATTGTCCTCGACGACGTAGACGCGGAGCGACGCGCCGAGCCGTTCGGTCAGCCGCTTGAGCAGGTGGACCGCCTCGTAGAACCCGTCGTGGTGGTCGACGCCCGGGGGGATCACGACGAACACCTCGTCCGTCGTGTTGAGGGGATGTCCAAGCCGCGAGACGAGGACGGGAACGGTCGTCCGGCGGAGGACCTGGTCGATGACGCTGCCGAACACGCGGTTCGACAGCGAGCGCCCCGCGTCCCAGCCCATGACCACCACGTCCGCGCGGGTCTCCGTGGTCGCGCGCACGATCCCCGACGCGACGTTGTGGTTGACGCGCGTCTCGGTCCGCACGGGGACCTCCGCCGCCTCGGCGTGGTCCACGGCGTCGGCGAACGATTCCTCCGCCTCCTCGACCTCCGCTTCCGGATCGGGCGTCCGGTTGGGTCGGACGACCGTCAGCAGGTGGACCGGGGCCTCGGTCAGGTCGTCTTTGAGCGTGAACGCCAGGTCGAGGAGAGCCCGCTGCTTCTCGGCGTCCGTCGACAGCGGCAGCAGGATCCGGGGGTCGAACTCCCGCGTGTCCCCGGGCTCGACGTCCTCCGCCAGCGCTACCCGGGTGCCGTACCGCTCGGTCAGCCACGGGCTGACGACGGCCGCCACCAGCATCATCAGCACGACCGCGTTGAGCACGTCGGTCCCGAACAGGCCGACGTCGAAGCCGATCAGGGTGATCGCCAGCGCGGCGGCCGCCTGCCCCACCGACAGGCCCGTGATGACGCCGAACTCGTTGCGGTCGTAGCCCTGGACCAGGGTCACGAGCCCCGACGCCGCCACCTTGGTGACGAGCATGACGCCGATGATGACCCCGGCGACGAACAGGGTCCGCGGGCCGTCGAGGATGACGCCGGGGTCGACCAACATCCCGACGTACAGCAGGAAGAACGGGACGAACAGGGCGTTCCCGACGAACTCGATCCGGTTCATGAGCGGTCCGCCCCTGGCGATCAGCCGGTTGAGCGCGATTCCCGCCACGAACGCGCCGAGGATGTCCGCGAGCCCGAGGACCTCGGCGAAGCTGGCCGCGCCGAAGATGGCGGCCCCGACCAGCAGGAACTCGAAGTAGCTCTCCTGGCTCGTGTTCCGGAAGAACCACCGGGCGATCGGCGGGAGCACGAACCAGACCCCCGCGAACAGCACGGCGATCGAGAGGAGCACCCGGCCGAACAGGACGACCGAGAGGTCGCCCTCGACCGCGCCGAGCACGACCGCGAGCACGACGAGCGCCAGCGTGTCGGTGAAGAGGATCCCCCCGAAGACGGCGGTGACGGCTCGGTTCTTCGTCACGTCGAGTCGGTTGACGACCGGATACGCGAGCAGCGTGTGGGACGCGAACACCGCGGACAGCAGGAGCGCGGCCCACGTCCCGAGGTCGAGGACCGTCACGCCGACGGCGGTGCCGACGACGAACGGAAGCAGGAAGCTCGTCAGCCCGAACAGCGCGGCGTCCTCCGGAGCGGCCGCGAACCCGCGGAGGTCGAGCTCGAGCCCGACGGTGAACAGCAGGTACACCAGCCCGACGTTCCCCAGGAGGACGATGGCGTCGGTCAGCGCGAGGATCCCAGTTCCGTTCGGTCCGAGCGCGGCGCCGACCAGGACGATGCCGACGATCCCGGGCAGCCCGACGCGCTCGATCAGGAGGGGGGCGACGAGGAACGTCGCGAGCGCGAGCGCGAAGACGATGACGGGACGTTCGATGGGAAACGACGGGAGCGACTGGGCGAGCACGGACGCGAGGAGATGCTGGAACATGGGAGAACGGTCGAACGACTGTCGCTGCCGGACGAGGGCGACACTATGTTAAAAAAGCACCCGTGACCGCCGCGCGCGGAGAGCGGAGCAGACCGGGGCGGGAGGGAACCGAGCGGTGGGTCGCGCCCGGACCGCTACGGCGCTTCGCCCGTCTCGATGCTGAACGAGTCGCGGGGGTACGCGACGCAGGTCAGGGTGTAGCCGTCGTCGATCTCGCCCGCCTCGAGCATCTGCTGGTTGTCGTGCTCGACGAAGTCCTCGGAGGGGCCGTCGGTGATGCGGCCGGCACACGAGACGCACTGGCCCTGCCGACACGCGTACGGGAGGTCCCAGCCCTCGTCTTCCCCCTGGTCGAGGATCGGCTCGTCGTTCGAGAGCTCGACCGTCTCGCCCTGCTTGACGAACTCGACCTCGAAGTACTCGACCTCGTCTTCGGGGATGTCGCCGGGGCCGGCGCTGGCGGTGCCTCCCTCCTCCAGTTCGCCCTCCTCGCCCTCGGCGCCGCCGGCGGGGATCGCGCCGCCGCCGCCGCCGACGGCGCGGTTCCCGGGTTCGGGGAACTCGGTTTCGGGGACCGCGGCCGCGCGACGGTCGAGTATCTCGTCCGAGATGTCGGACGTGGGCTCCCACCCCGTCCCCTTCAGGCTGCTGACGAGGACGACGATCAGCGTCGCGATCACCCCGAGAACGATCGCTGGCAGGTTCGCGACGTTCGCAATGAGCGGGTTGAGCATACGAACCGATATGGAGAGGTTGCTTAAGGCCGTTTTGATCGGTCCAACCGCGTGAGAGCCGGGCGTCGGGGGCGACGCCCGCGCCGCGCGGCGTCCCGGGAGGCCGTCAAACGGACCATTTATCGGCCGAGCGACCCACTGGGCGCGCATGAAAGTGAAATCGCGGCACCACCTCCGGAGCGACGACATCGCGACGATCCGCGAGGCGATCGCCGACCACCTCGGCGTCGACATCGACGGGGACACCTTCGAGTTCGTCGAGTTCGTGGACGCGGGCTACGAGCTCGTCCTCGTCGACGGCGAGCCGGCCGTCTTCTACGTCGACGACGACGAGCCGTTCCTCACCGTCCGCGGGGCGAACGACTACGAGCCGGAGACCGGGGTCGTCACGGTCGACGCGGGCGCCGTCTCGTTCGTCTCCGACGGCGCCGACGTGATGCGCCCCGGCATCGTCGAGGCCGACCCGGAGATCCGCGGGGGCGACCTCGTCGTCGTCGCGGAGGAGACCCACGAGAAAGTCCTCGCGGTCGGCCGCGCGCTCGTCGACGGCGACGAGATGGTCGGGGACAGCGGAAAGGTCGTCCAGTCGATCCACCACGTCGGCGACGAGCTGTACGAGTTCTCGGCGTAGGCGGGCGGTTGCGACGGTTATTTATAAACGGAGGGTGCTGGCGGCGCGAGCCGACGACGGTCCGTCGCCTGTCTTGCGGTCGCTCCACGTTTGTTCGCGATCGCTTTGCGTCTGTTCGCGGTCGCTCCGCGTCTGTTCGCGGTCGCTCCGCGTCTTTTAATCGCCTCGCGCGCGACCTCCCGACAATGACCCGGATTCGGGTGCTGAGCTACAACGTGCGCTACGCCAACCGCGGCGACCACCACGACGCCTGGCACGACCGCCGCGACGCGGTCGGGGGGCTCGTCCGGTTCCACCGCCCGGACGTCGCCGCGTTCCAGGAGCCGCTCCCCGGCCAACGCCGAGACCTCCGCGAGCGGCTCCCGAGCTACGAGTTCGTCGGACGGGGGCGGGAGGCCGGCGGCGAGGGCGAGGGGTGTCCGATCGCGGCCCGAGTCGATCGGTGGGAGATCGTCGACGACGACACCTTCTGGCTCTCCGAGACGCCGGCCGAGCCGTCGACCGACTGGGGCGCCGCCCACCCGCGGATCGCGACGTGGGCGCGGGTCCGCGCCGTCGACGGAACCGCTGAACTGCTCGTCGTCAACACGCACTTCGACCACGTCAGCGCGCACGCGCGACGCGAGTCCGCGCGGTTGCTCCGCGAGCGGCTCCCGGACCTGGCGCGACGACGCGCGGGCGACCCCGACGAGACGATCCCGGTCGTCCTCGTCGGCGATCTCAACTGCACGGCGGGGTCGGATCCCCACCGGATCCTCCTCGGCGACGATCCGGAACGGGGCGCGGGCGGTCAGGTCACTGCCGACCGGCTCCCCCTCCGCGACGCCGCCGCGGTCGCCGACCTCCGGCACGGCCCGGAGACGAGTCTCACGGACTTCTCGCGGCTGATCGACGGTCGCCGGATCGACCACGCGCTCGTCTCGGAGACGGTCGGCGTCGAGGCGTTCGCCACCCTCACCGACCGCGACGACCGGGGTCGGTACCCGTCGGACCACCTGCCGATCCTGACGTGGGCGTCGCTGTAGGGAGGGACTCGTTCCCGCGACGGCTCACTCCCCGTCGCTCTCGTCGCTCTCGTCGGCGTACTTCTCCAACACCGTCTCGTAGCCGCGCTTCGCCGTCTCGTACGTCTCGCGGAGGTCGACCACCGGCGTCTCGCTTGCGTCGACGCGGAGGTCGTTGTAGTACGGGTCGTCGGTCCCTTCCTCCGTGTCCCGCACCACGAGCGCCGCGGACTGGACTTCGAGGTCCTCGCGCTTGTCGCCGCCGGCAGCGTGGCCCGCCGCGAGGGCGTCGATCAGCCGCTCCGCGAGCGGGGCGTCGCCGTGGGCGTCGGACTCGTAGGCGGCCGCAGTGTCGTCGACCACGTCCTCGCCCGTCAGGAGGTTCCCGGCGACGGTGTAGTTCTCGCCGACGACGTGCCCGTACCAGTCGTTGCACTCCTCGCCGGAGAACGCGAACGTCCCGTCGGCGTCGACGCCGTGGAGCTGGCGCTGGGGCTTGCCCTCGTCGGCGTTCAGGAGGGCCTCGAGCGCGTCGTCGACCGCGAGCCCGTCCCCGAGGTACTCGATCCCCTTCCGCCCGAGCTCGACGTTGACGAGCGACTGGGTCGCCACCGCACCGTCCGCCGACGCGAACGGACACAGGGTGCCGACCCCCGGGAGCCGGGTGGTCACCGCCACGCCGTAACGGAGCTGGTCGCCGCCGTCGTCGTCGGTGTACCGCTCGCGAACGCAGATACTGAACGTCACACCGGTCGTGAGACGGCGACCGGCAAAAGACTGCGCCCCGGGGGCGACGTTTCCGGTACCGGGCGTCGGCCGGTGCGGACCCGGGATGACCGCGGAGCCGACGCTGCCGGCTCCTCGGATAAAAGCAGATCGCTCTCGGAGCCGTTTTAAGCCCGCTCTGCGTCGATTTCGAGGGGTTAACGCGAGACAAAAGCGCAGATCGCGGGGGGATCCGTGGTGGCGCGTCTCATGTGTACCAGCGACACACTTATGAGTGCGAATCCCTCCCATACATATAGCCTCGGTTACGGGCGAACCGGTGGCCCGCGGCGGGTCCCCCTCGACGACAGCGGCGTGCGCGGCTCGATGAGCCGTCGTTTCGGCACGAAGAGCCGCGCGTCTGCGCGGTCCGGTCGTTGACGTCCCTCGCCCGTCCGAGAAACCAGATACAATGCCAGACCGACACACGCTCGAACGGCTCAGCGAGGAGTACCGGACGAACGTCCCGGACGACCTCCGGGAACCCCGCTCGTTCGACTGGTACCTCGACGCGCTGTACGAGGAGCCGCGTATCGCGCGGAACGCCCACCAGCGCGTCGCCGACATGTTCGACCACTACGGCACGCGGTACGACGAGGAACGCGGGGTCGTCGAGTACGCGCTCGCCGCGGACGACCCGCTCCACGACGGCGAGAACGTCTTCTACGGCCGCGAGGTCCACGAGTCGATTCACGAGTTCGTCAACAAGGTGAAGTCCGGCGCCCGGGGGCTCGGGCCCGAAAAGCGGATCAAGCTCCTCTTGGGCCCCGTCGGCTCCGGGAAGTCGCACTTCGACTGGCTCACGCGCCGGTACTTCGAGGCGTACACCCGCGAGGAGGCCGGCCGGATGTACACCTTCCGGTGGGTCGACCTCTGTTCGGTGATCGACGACCAGGACCCGGCCGACGACACGGTGCGCTCGCCGATGAATCAGGACCCGCTCGTGCTCCTCCCGCGCCCGCAGCGCGAGGAAGTCATCGAAGACCTCAACGAGGTCCTCGACGCCCCCTACACCCTCCGGAACGACCAACACCCGGACCCGGCCTCGGAGTTCTACCTGAACGAGCTGCTCGCGCACTACGACGACGACCTCCGGCGCGTGCTCGACGAGCACATCGAGGTCGTCCGGCTCGTCGCCGACGAGAACCGCCGGGAGTGCATCGAGACGTTCGAGCCGAAAGACAAGAAGAACCAGGACGAGACGGAGCTCACCGGCGACGTCAACTACGCGAAGCTCGCCGTCTACGGCGAGTCCGACCCGCGCGCGTTCGACTACGCCGGCGCGTTCTGTAACGCCAACCGGGGGCTCTTCTCCGGCGAGGAGCTGTTGAAACTCCAGCGCGAGTTCCTCTACGACTTCCTGCACGCCTCCCAGGAGTCGACGATCAAGCCGAAAAACAACCCCCGGATCGACATCGACCAGGTGATCGTCGGCCGGACGAACATGCCGGAGTACCGCGAGAAGACGGGCGACGAGAAGATGGAGGCGTTCAACGACCGCACCAAGCGGATCGACTACCCCTACGTGTTGGAGTACGAGAGCGAGGCGGAGATCTACCAGAAGATGCTCGACAACGCCGACGTGCCGAACGTCCACGTCGAGCCGCACGCGCTGGAGATGGCCGGCCTCTTCGGCGTACTCACCCGGTTGGAGGAGCCCACCGACGAGACGGTGAGCCTCCTCGACAAGGCGAAGGTGTACAACGGCGAGTTGGAAGACGAGGAGATCGACCGCCGGAAGCTGCGCGAGGACGGCGCCGAGCAGTCCGACGTGAGCGAGGGGATGGACGGCGTCTCGGCCCGGTTCATCGGCGACGAGATCGCCGAGGCGATCATGGACGCGACCCACCGCGAACGGGGCTACCTCTCGCCGCTCTCCGTCTTCGACCACTTCGAGGCGAACCTCGGCGGGCACGGCTCCATCGCGGCCGACGACCTCGACCGCTACGAGCGCCTCTTAGAGACCGTCCGCGAGGAGTACCGCGAGCGCGCCATCGAGGACGTCCGCCACGCGCTGGCGTACGACGTCGACGAGCTCCGGCGACAGGGCGAGAAGTACATGGACCACGTCATGGCGTACATCGACGACGACACCGTCGACGACGAGCTCACCGGGCGCGAGACGGAGCCCGACGAGACGTTCATGCGCGCGGTCGAAGAGCAGCTCGACGTCCCCTCTGACCGGAAGGACGACTTCCGGCAGGAGGTGTCGAACTGGATCTCGCGGCGCGCCCGCGAGGGGCGCGGCTTCGACCCGCAGGAGAACGACCGGCTCCGGCGCGCCTTAGAGCGCAAGCTGTGGGAGGACAAGAAACACAACATCAACTTCTCCGCGCTGGTCTCCGCGACCGACCTCGACGACGAGGAGCGCAGCGCCTGGGTCGACGCCCTCGTCGACCGGGGCTACTCCGAGGACGGCGCGGCGGAGGTGCTGGAGTACGCGGGCGCCGCCGTCGCCCGCTCGGAGATCGAAGACGGCGGGAGCTGACATGAACGACCGCGACCGATCCAACGGCGAGGCGTTCGTCCACGCGGCCGACGAGACGCTGCGGGGCGCGTACGACCCGCCGATGAGTCTCGACGAGTACGTCGACCACGTCTTAGAGAACCCCGTCGCCGCCGCCTCCGGGGCCCGCTACGTCCTCGCGGCGATCGAGTCCGAGGGCACCCGCGAGGTCCGCGAGCGCGGCGAGCGGCTGGAGCGGTACCGGTTCTTCGACGACCCGTTCAACGGCGGCGAGCACGCCGTCCTCGGCAACACCGCCGCGCTCAACGCGTTCGTCGACGACCTCCGGGCCGCCGCGGCGGGCCGCGGCAACGACGAGACAATCGTCTGGATCGACGGCCCCACCGCGACCGGGAAGTCGGAGTTCAAGCGGTGCCTCGTGAACGGGCTCCGCGAGTTCTCGAAGACGGAGAGCGGTCGTCGCTACACCGTCGAGTGGAACGTCACCGGCGCCGGGAGCGGCGGCGGTGGCGGCCTCTCGTACGGCGACGGCGGCGACACCGCCGCGTGGTACCGGAGCCCCGTGCAGGCGCACCCCCTCTCTGTGTTCCCCGAGGACGTCCGCGAGTCGATCGCCGACGCCGTCGACGACGACGCCTACCCGATCGCGGCCGACGTCGACCTCGACCCGTTCAGCCGCGAGGCGTACGACCACCTGGAGTCGACGTACCGCGACGAGGGACGCCGGGACCTGTTCTCCGCGATCACCGACCGCGACCACCTCCGCGTGACGAGCTACGTCGTCGACGTGGGCGAGGGGGTCGGGGTGCTCCACGCCGAGGACGACGGGACCGCGAAAGAGCGGCTCGTCGGCTCCTGGATGGGCGGGATGCTCCGCGAGCTCGACTCTCGCGGACGGAAGAACCCGCAGGCGTTCAGCTACGACGGCGTGCTCTCGCAGGGGAACGGCGTCGCCACCGTCGTGGAGGACGCCAGCCAGCACGCCGACCTACTCCGACGACTGCTCAACGTCCCCGACGAGCGGCGCGTGAAGTTGGACAAGGGTATCGGGATGGACCTCGACACGCAGCTGATCGTCATCTCGAACCCCGACCTCGACGCCGAGCTCGACCGCCACGCCGAGCGCGAGGGGGCCGATCCTCTGAAGGCGCTGAAGCGGCGGCTTACCCGTCACGAGTTCCGCTACCTGACGAACCGGCGGCTGGAGGCGGAGCTGCTCCGCCGCGAGGTGGGCGGCGTGCGCGGCGTGCCGACCGTCGACGGCGTCGACGAGACGGAGGTCGAGGACGACGAGGGCCCAGGGCGAGGCCAGACCGCCGACCCCGAGCGCGACCCGGCCGACGAACCCGGCGCCGCGGCCCTCGCGGTCGACGTCCGCGACGACGAGGGGAGCGTCACCGAGCGCGAGCTCGCGCCCCACGCGGTCGGGGCGGCGGCGCTGTACGCGGTCGTCACCCGACTGGACGCGGAGGATCTGCCGGCCGACCTCGGCCTCATTGAGAAGGCGGAGCTGTACGAGGCCGGCGAGCTCAGACGCCGGGACGACGACGGCGACGACGAGCTGATCACGATCGACGACGTCGACTTCGGCGACGGCGACGGGCGGAACGGGATCCCGGTGACGTACACCCGCGACGTCGTCGCCGATCTGCTGGGGACCGACGTCGACCGGAGCCACCCGGAGCTGCCGGTCGAGCGCGTCGTCACGCCGACGGACGTGCTCGACGCGATGGCCGAGGAGCTCTCGGCGGCGCCGCTGTTCTCCCGGTCGGAGGTCGCGGAGTTCGAGAGCCGGAAGACCCCGGTCGCCGAGCGCGTCCGCGAGCGCCAGCGCGCCGACGTGATCGACGCCGCTCTCGCGGAGGCGACCGTCCCGGAAGAGACGGTGGCCGAGTACGTCGAACACGTGTACGCCTGGGACGCGGACGAGCCGGTGGAGACGGAGCGCGGCCCCGAGGAGCCCGACGCGCTCGTGATGAAGGTGTTCGAGACGGAGACGCTGGGTCGGTTCGACGAGGACGACTACTACGGGACCGACCCGACGCGGCGGGTGGCCGAGTTCCGCCGCGAGCGCGTGATCCGGGCGCTCACCCGGTACGCGTGGCGGAACCGCGGCGACGAGTTCAGCGTCGACGACGTCGACCTCGGGGAGATCCCCGAGCTGCGCGAGGTCCTCGACGCGAACGACCTGGCCGACGTGAAGCGACGCTTCCCGGAGCTCGACCCGGCCGAGTGGGCGGACCCGCCGGCCGACACCGAGACGGAGCGCGTGAAGGCGGCGACGATCGAGCGCCTCGTCGACCGCGGGTACAGCCCCGCGTCGGCCGAGCTGACCAGCCGCGCCGTGATGCGCGACGCTCGAAACGAGTGGGCCGACCTCGCGGCCGACGGCAGCGACGAGAAGGGTCGGCGGGGCGGCCGCGACGAGAACGGAGGTGGTGTGGCGTGGGACTGACCGACGACCGCGAGCGCTTCCGTGAGATCGGCGAGAAGCGTCGCGAGGACCTCTCGGAGTTCATCAGCCACGGCGACCTCGGCGGCTCCGACCCGGACCGGGTCAAGATCCCGGTGAAGATCGTCGACCTCCCCTCCTTCGAGTACGACAAACGGGAGGCCGGCGGCGTCGGACAGGGGCAGGGCGGCCAGCCGCAGCCCGGCCAGCCGGTCGACCCCCAGCCCGGGGACGGCGACGAGGAGGGCGACCCCGGCGAGGAGGGCGGCGAGCACGAGTACTACGAGATGGACCCCGAGGAGTTCGCGCGCGAGCTCGACGAGGAGCTGGGGCTCGACCTCGAACCGAAGGGGAAGCGCGTGGTCGAGGAGGTGGAGGGCGACTTCACCGACACCGCCCGGGCCGGCCCGCGCGGCACCCTCGACGTCGACGAGTTCTTCAAGCGCGGACTGAAGCGCCACCTCGCGACCGACTTCGACCGGGAGTACGTCCGCGAGGGGCTGTTCGTCGCCGGCGCCGACGTGGACGACGTGTTCGCGTGGGCGCGGGGGCAGGGCGTGCCCGTCTCGCGCGCGTGGATCGCCGACGCCGCGGCGACCCTCGCGGAGGAGCGCGGCGAGCCCGTGGCGGCACTCGACCGCTGGGAGAGCTTCGACGCGCTGGACGACGAGATCGACCGCGAGCCCGTGAGTCACCGGATCCGCCGGCAGGGGATCGACAGCGTCCCCTTCCGCCGGGAGGACGAGCGGTTCCGTCACCCGGAGGTGATCGAGAAGCGCGAGCGCAACGTCGTCGTGGTGAACGTGCGGGACGCCTCGGGCTCGATGCGCGAGACGAAGCGCGAACTGGTCGAGCGCGTGTTCACGCCGATGGACTGGTACCTGACCGGGAAGTACGACGCCGCGGAGTTCCGGTACGTCGTCCACGACGCGGAGGCCTGGGAGGTCGACCGCGAGGAGTTCTTCGGGATCCAGTCGGGCGGCGGGACCCGGATCTCCAGCGCCTACGAGCTGGTCGCGGAGATCCTCGAGGAGTACCCGTACAGCGAGTGGAACCGCTACGTCTTCGCCGCCGGCGACTCCGAGAACTCCGGCAGCGACACGACCGATTCGGTGATCCCGCTCATGGAGTCCATCGACGCGAACCTCCACGCGTACGTGGAGACCCAGCCCGGCGGCGCCGCGCCGAACGCGCGCCACGCCGACGAAGTCGAGGCGGCGTTCGGCGCCGGCGACGACGTGGCGGTCGCGCGCGTCTCGAAGCCCGACGACGTCACCGACGCGATCTACGAGATCCTCAGCACCGAGGCGTCGGAGGACGGCACCGAGGCCGCCGGCAGAGCGGCGCAAAAAGGGGGTGATCGCCGATGAGAGACGAGCGCGTCGAGGCCAAACGCGCGGCGGACGTCCTCGACGAGCCCGCCGAGGAGGCTCGTGAGCTCGCGGAGCGGCTCGGACTGGCGCCGTACCTGGTCCGGTACTGGGTGGTCGACCACGACGAGATGAACGAGCTGATCGCGTACGGCGGCTTCCAGCACCGCTACCCGCACTGGCGGTGGGGGATGAACTACGAGCGACAGTCGAAGGTGGACCGCCACGGCCTCGGGAAGGCGTTCGAGATCGTCAACAACGACGACCCGAGCCACGCGTTCCTCCAGGAGTCGAACTCGCCCGCCGACCAGAAGGCCGTGATTACTCACGTCGAGGCGCACGCAGACTTCTTCGCGAACAACGGGTGGTTCGGGCTGTACGCCGACCGGGGCGAGGACGGCCCGAACGCCGCGGCCCGGCTGGAGCGCAACGCCGACCGGATCGCGGCGATCGTCGACCGACCCAACGTCGACCGCGACGAGGTCGAGCGGCTGATCGACGCCGTCTCGGCGCTGGAGGACACGATCGACCAGCACAGCCCCGTCGACGCCGCTCGGTCGGTCGAGGAACCGGGGATCGCCGAGGACGTGAGCGACCCCGACGACGATACCCTCGCGGCGATCGAAGACCGGATCGCCGAGCTCGACCTCTCCGACGAGGTGCGCCGCGACGTGTTCGACGACGAGTGGCTCGAGGAACACGGTGAGGGCGTCGAGCCGGAAGAGCCGCGCCCGGACGTGCTCGCGTTCCTGCGCGACTACGGGAAGCGGTACGACGCCGAGAGCGGAAAGGCGGTCGACCGCGAACCGTGGGAGACGACCGTCATCGACGCGATCCGCGAGGAGGCGTACTACTTCGCGGGCCAGAAGTCGACGAAGGTGATGAACGAGGGGTGGGCGACCTACTGGGAGTCGATCATGATGGGCGGCGAGGGGTTCGCCGGTCCCGACGAGTTCCTCACGTACGCCGACCACATGTCTCGGGTGCTCGGCTCGCCCGGGCTCAACCCCTACAAGCTCGGCTTCGAGCTGTGGACACACCTGGAGCTCCGCGCCGCCCGACGGGACGTGATCGACAGGCTGCTCCGCGTCGAGGGGGTGACGCCCGAGAACTTCCACTCCCGGATCGACCTCGACGAGGTCGCCGAGGCGCTCACACCGCACCCCGCGATCACCGGCGCGGGGCCGGCGACGCTCGACGAACTGGCCGACCTCGCCGGCGACGGCGACCCGCGGGTCGACGCAGAGGCCGTCGACCGCGCGCTCTCTGCCCGCACCGACGACGGGGAGATCGACCCCGAGGCCGGTCCGGACATCGAGCGGTACCCGTGGAAACTCCTCACCCGTGAGGGGCTCGCGGAGCGCCATTACGTCCTCTCGCGGCCGGAACACCGGGGCGCGCTGCGAAACGTCTCCCGGGAGACGCTGACCGAGCGCGCCCGGTACATGTTCGACGTCGACCGGTACGGGACCGTCGACGAGGCGCTCGCCGACGTGGACCGGACAGCCGGCTGGGACCGGATGCTGGAGGTGCGCGAGAGCCACAACGACGTGACGTTCATCGACGCGTTCCTCACCGAGGAGTTCGTCCGGGAGGGGAACTACTTCACCTACGAGTACAGTCGAGCGGCCGAGGAACACCGCGTCGCCAGCGTCGACGCCGACGACGTGCGTCGGAAGCTCCTGTTGCAGTTCACGAACTTCGGAAAGCCGACGGTCGTCGTGCTCGACGGGAACTACCGGAACCGCGGCGAACTCCTGCTCGGCCACCGGTTCAACGGGGTCGCGCTCGACGAGGAGTCGGCGACGGAGACGCTGAAACGCGTCTTCGAGCTGTGGGGCCGCCCCGTGAACCTCGCGACGATCCGCGTCGAGTACTCCGACGAGGCGATCCGCCGGGCGAAACGCCGGGGGGTCGAACCGGAGGGCGAGGAGGTCGGCGTGCGCTTCCAGTACGACGGCGGCGAAGTGACCGAACACGACCTCGAGCCGGAGGTCCGCGAGCGGATCGCCGCCGACGAGGTCGACTACGACACCAAGCCGGACGACTGGCTGGCGTGAGGCGGCGGTAGCGAGTGGGCCGGGGCCGCGCCGCCGGCCCCGACGACAGCGACAAGATCGGACGGTGGCGTCCTGAGCCCTACGGCGGCGCGCCGATCCCTACGACAGTGACGCGACCAGCGCGGCGACGGCCTCGGTCTCGTCCCCGTTGATCCCGTGGCCCATCCCCTCGTAGATCCGTTCGTCGACGGCGGCGCCCAGCGCCTCCAGCACCGTCGCCGTCTCGTGGACCCGTTCCACCGGGATGTGCGGATCGACGTCACTGCAGCCGAGGAACGCCGGCGTCCCGGCAAGCGGCTCGGCAGCGTTCCCGTCGACCCTGGCCGCGGCGTGGGCGACGTAGTCGTCGACGTCGATCGACTCGCCGATCAGGCCGCCGCTCAGCACCGCGAGCCCGCCGTACCGGGCCGGATGCCGCGCGACGAACTCACCGGCGAGACAGGCCCCCTGCGAGAAGCCGGCGACGAGAACGCGCTCCGTCGGAATTCCAGCGGTCGTCGCCGCCTCGACCGCGCGACCGACGGCGCGGAGACCGGAGCTCCGACCGGGCTCGTTGTCGGCGACCGGCGCGAGAAAGGAGTTCGGGTACCAGGTGTTCGCCGCCGCCTGAGGGGCCAGCAGCGCGACGTCGCCGTCGCGGGCGACCTCCTCGCCGAAGCCGACGATACTCCGGGCGGTCGCGCCGCGGCCGTGAACGAGGACGACCGCGGCGTCAGCCTCGTCGACCGGCGTCCCGGCGGCCACCAGCTCCTCGCCGGCGTGGGGGTCGTCGTCCGCGTGCGGAGTACGCCCGCTCATACGCCGACGCCCGCGTCCGCGTCGGGGAGGTCGTGTTTTATCACCGGGAGGCCCAGCTCCTCTAAGGCCCCCTTCATGTGGCGGTCCTGCGCGAAGTCGGCGCCGTCCTCCTCGCGGAGGCGCTGCGCCGTCGCGAGCACCTCGCCCTTGCGGCCGTCCGGGATCTCGTACTTGTCCGCGGAGAGCTCGATGACGAGCCCGTTGTTGTCCTGCGTGTAGATCGAATGGAATATCCCGCGATCGAACACGTTGTACCCCTTGCCGGCCTCCTCTAACGCCGCCATGATGTCCTCGTACTCGTCGGGCTCGACGCTGAAACAGAGGTGATGGACCGCGCCGGTGCCGCCGCGTTGGCCGCGGGCCGAGGGCCGGTCGTCGCTCACGAAGAACGTCAGGATTCGATCGTCGCCCGTGTCGAAGAACAGGTGCGTCTGGGACGGGTCGTCGAGGTTCGGCTGTCGGAGAACGAGCGGCATCCCGATGAGGTCGCGGTAGAAGGCGATCGTGTCGGCCTCGTTGCTCCCCCAGACGGTGATGTGATCGGTGCCGCTGGTGTGAAACGGTGCGTCCGGGAGCTCCGTCGTGACCGGAGCCGCAGTGTCGTCGCTCATACCGCTCGTACGAGCCGAGCAGGGATAAAAACGAAAGGGACCCTCGGGTGATCGACTGACATCGGTGTTATCGCCCGGCGCTCGAAGGCACCGCTCGGAGGTCGATCACGAGCACACGGGCACGTACGCAACGCACGACCCACAATCGGTACTCCTGACCGCCAGTGCGCCCCGCGCCTGCGAGTACTGCATCACCGACCTCGACGCGTCGTGGAGTTCCGTCGTCGCCTCCGTGCCTGAAATCGGTGCGAGCGGCGGCTGGCGTCCACGCTCACCGACGCGGTCGGTGACTGGCGCTCGGGACGAGCTCCCCCGGGGCCGGTATCACGAACGCTGCCAGACCGGCGGGGCGACGCCGAGCGCTCTGACGACGAACGGATAGGCGGCGGCGACGGCGACGACCAGCGCCACCGAGGGGACAAATCCAACCGACCCGACGACCCGTTCGACGAGCGTCAGTACGGCCATCATCAGGAGGAACATCACGGCCCAGTGCGGTGCGAGCTGTCGAATCTTTTCGCGGGTCGACGTCATACGCCCACAACGCGCGCAGCCAATATACCGTCTCGGGAAGCGTGAACGGCAAAAAATTCGCTCCGGGACCGCGCGGTCAGTACCGCGAGGGGATGAACGCCGCTCCGAGCAGGAGCAGCGAAGAGAGGAACGCGAGGACCAACACGCGCGTCAGTCCGCTGTTGTACTGCTGGAACTGTTCGATCTGTGCGACCTGCGCCTCGTACCCCTCGATGTCGCTCGACAGCTGCACCGTCGAGGCGTCTGGGAAGTTCGCGACGAACTCCGTCTCGCCGATCGTGACGATCGCCTCCCCCTCTATTTCGATGCTCTCAGTCTCGGTAGCCTCCCAGACGAGCACCGCCTGATCGGCCGTGACGTTGTCGACGGTGGCGGTGTTATCGCCGTACTCGAAGGCGTCATCCTCGGCGTACGACCGCTCCTCGGGGGTCGGGAAGTACTCCTCGACCGGGACGAGCGTCGACTCGCCGTCCTCAGTGACGACGACGTACTCGCCGTCGTCGCGCTCAACCGTCTCGTTGTCGGCCTGGGAGTCGTCCTCGAGGATCGCCTGCCGGTCGAGCTCTTCCACGAGTGTGAACTCGTTCGGGTCCTCTCCCGTGATCATCACGCGCCACTCGCGGTCGCCGACCTCGACGGTCGACTCGTTCGCCCACGTCTCGGACTGTTCCGCTGTCACGTTCCGCTCGATCGTCGCGACGGCCGAGGACTCTGCACCATCGTCACCCTCGACCCCGGCGACGACGTACTCTTCCCCGTCGACTTCGATCGGGTCACCTTCCGAGACCTCGAAGTCGGGGTTTTCGAAACCGATCTCCGGGCTATCAGCTGTCGCGGTGAGGACACCCGCTCCACCCGCGATCAGCACGAAGAGCGCGACGTACACGGCCACAGCGCGTCGTTGCATGGTTTCAGCATGGGTCACCCCGTGTATAACGGTTACTAAGCCGAGCCATCGTGACGACCGACCGTCCGATACGGTTCAGCGCTACCCCGGGGCGACAGCGAGAGCGGAGTCGAACCGCCTGTCCTCGCTGACCGGCTCCCGCAACCCACCGCAACGCCCCGTAGCCGGAAACACCACGCGCGGTGGTCGACACCCTCAACCGAGACGTGTCACGGACTCCGGTTGTATCAGAAATGAAGCCAAGGGCCGGATTTGAACCGGCGTTGGGCGGCTCTGCAGGCCGCTGCGTCTGACCAGACTCTGCCACCTTGGCGCCTATCGGACGTACCGCAGTCGAGCGTTTAAGCCTAGCGGTCGCGCGTAAGCGTCGACCGCGGACACGGCGCCGTAACTGGGCGCGGAGACTGCGGAGGTGCTCACAGACGCTCCGCTCTGCGGGTGAAAACGTGTGGGGCAATCGCCCCGGATGAATGGGCAGGCGGCGAACCGCGGTTCCCAGAGGATCGCTCACTCCAGTACTTCCCGGTACGCTGGTGGGCTTAACTTCCGTGTTCGGAATGGGTACGGGTGTGGCCCCACCGCTCTGGCCGCCTTTACGCCGACGCTCGGATTCGAACCGAGCCTTCCTCTCCGTAGTGGAAGACGCCTGTGTCGGTGGTTCCGATCTCGCGATCGGCCGACCGTGTATATGTGCGATCCAGTTACCGCCTGAACTCAACCGAGTGTGGTAGTGTCAGTGCCGTATGATTGTGGCTTCGGTCTGT
>NZ_JAWOBM010000077.1:0-42567 GCF_046498025.1 Halorubrum sp. | reverse complement strand
ACAGACCGAAGCCACAATCATACGGCACTGACACTACCACACTCGGTTGAGTTCAGGCGGTAACTGGATCGCACATATACACGGTCGGCCGATCGCGAGATCGGAACCACCGACACAGGCGTCTTCCACTACGGAGAGGAAGGCTCGGTTCGAATCCGAGCGTCGGCGTAAAGGCGGCCAGAGCGGTGGGGACACACCCGTACCCATTCCGAACACGGAAGTTAAGCCCACCAGCGTACCGGGAAGTACTGGAGTGAGCGATCCTCTGGGAACCGCGGTTCGCCGCCTGCCCATTCATCCGGGGCGATTGCCCCACACGTTTTCACCCGCAGAGCGGAGCGTCTGTGGACACGTTTACGGAGAATCGAGGAGAAAGCCTCGCGCTTCAGCGCGGGGAGGATGTCAAAGGTTTTGCGTGCAGCTTCGGCACTCCACCGCCATCCGGTCAACGTGTACGACGAGATCGATCGTAGCCAAATTTCAATATTGAGAGGTCTACCCATAAGTTTATGAATTTTGTCGCTGAAGCTAACGATATTGATGCCCGCTCCGACGGAGCCCGACCACGATGTCACGGTGCAACTGTCCGCGACGGGGCAGCCGCCGGTCCGTGACGGTGCGCCGCCGGATCGGGTGATATCCGTGCTGTTTGGAACCGGACTCGAGGAGTGGCGACGAGGCTGGCGCAGTTCGCCCGGCCCGGGGCCGTCCAGGGAAGCGATCGTCTCCGTGAGCGACACCACCCGCGGAGCGACCGCGACGACGCAGGTCGTTCCGGGACAGCGGCTCGCGTACACGATGCTCGACGCGTCCGCGACGCTCGATCAAGTAGCCGAGGCCGTTACGACGCACGTCGACGACGCTGAGGGACCAGCGCCCTCGATCATCGTCGATGATATTGCTCCGGTAGTGGCCGAGCGGGGAGTCCCCGCGACTCGGTCGTTCGTCGCAGCGCTGCGGGGCTTGGCCGAAGTCACTGACATCGTCGTCGGCTGTTCGTATCGTCCCGAGGTAGCAGCCGACGTCCGATCGCTCTTCGATCCCACGGAGGACGTCGGACGCGTCGACCACCCCGTCGCCGGTGCGTTCGACCGACTGCGACAGGACGATCCGACGACGTTCGGGTACGTCCGCCGACACTGGTCGGAGGCGCGTGACGGAGTAGAGCAGTGTACGCGGAACTATCCGCAGTCGCGACAAGTCCACGCTGCGCTTTCTGACCCGGAAACGACGCCGCGGACGCTGGGCGCGGCGCTGTCGGGGCTCGTACGGCTCGACGTGCTCGACACGTGGGGTGAGACCGTCGGCCCGACGCGGTACGATCTCACCGCGTACGATCCGGACCGGATGTGGCTGATCGGCGGCGTTCTCTCGGCGCCCGCTCCCGACGCGGACACGAACGAGCGGTCAACGGCGGACGGCGACGACTGAGGGGTCAGCGGGTTCTCACCGTCCGAATCCTTCCGTCCGATCGGCCGATTCCCCGCCCGGAGCGTCGAGCTCGTGCGACACCACCGTGCCGTCCGGCTCGAGTGTGACCGTCCCGAGTGTGACCGTCTCTCCCGTTTCGTACCGGTCGGCGACGGTCCCGAGAACCGCCTGCTGATCGAGCAGATCCCAGACGGTCTCGGCGAGGAGAGACTGAAACGCCTCGGGGTCGGTCCAGCCGGAGTCGATGTCCGATGGGACGTGGACGACGAACTCCAGTTCGTCGTCGGTGAGGTGAATGCCCACACCGAACGTGTCTGCGCACATGCGATGTCGTTCGTTCCGGTGCCGCAAATCACCGTCGGGACGGCGGCGAGTACGCCGCCCCGTCTCGAAAGCGGTAAGCGATGGGCACCGAAATCGGCGATGGAGAAATGTCGACCGAACCACGGGTTCCGCCGGCGGCTGCTCTCGCGACCGCAGTCGCAGCCGTGAGCGCCGGAGCGATTCTCGTCAGGCTCAGCGAGGCGCCGAGTTCGGTAGCCGCGTTCTACCGCGTCTTGTTCACGACGCTGCCGCTGCTTCCGGTCGCTCTCTGGCGGAATCGGGCTGAGTTCGCCCGCATCCGACACCGTGACCTCGTTTTCGCGGCGCTGTCGGGCGTCGCCCTCGCGCTTCACTTCGCCGCGTGGTTCGAGAGTCTGGAGTGGACGAGCGTCGCCGCGAGCGTCACGCTCGTCCAGGCCCAGCCGGTGTTCGTCGCACTCGGCGCGTGGCTGATCCTCCGCGAGCGTGTGACTCGTCGGATGGTCGCCGGCATCGCGATCGCCGTCACGGGGATGGTCGCGATGTCGGTCGGCGACTTCCTCGGCGGGGTGCTCGTCGGCCCCAGACCGCTCTACGGGAACGGACTGGCGCTGTTCGGCGCCGTGACGGCGGCCGGCTACGTCCTCGCCGGGCGGTCGCTCCGACAGCGCGTCTCGCTCGTCCCGTACGTGGTCGTCGTGTACGGGGTCTGTACCGCGACGCTCCTCGTCGTCGTCGTCGCGGAAGGACACGCCCTCGCCGGCTACCCGCCCCGCGAGTGGGTGCTCTTCGCGGGCCTGGCGCTCGGCCCCGGTCTGCTCGGACACACCGTGCTTAACTGGGCGCTCGCGCACGTCGAGTCGAGCGTGGCGTCCGTGTCCCTGCTGGGCGAGCCCGTCGGTGCGACGCTGCTCGCGTTGCTCTTCCTCGCGGAGGTGCCGACTCCCGTCACGCTCGTCGGCGGCGCCGTCGTCCTCGCCGGGATCGCGCTGACGGCGACGAGCTCGGCGAGCTGAGGGGTCACCGTCAGAGACGGGCGGAACCCGTCGTCCGAGTTCCGACACGCTGTCCTCACCGGGCTCCGGACCCGGACTCGCTACTCGAAGTGGGCGATCGTCCGCCGGTGTCGGTCGCGGAACATCCCCTCGAATCCCACCTTCGCGAACGGCCCGGCGAGGTCGCCGAGTGGCCCGAGCGGCAGCCGGTACGAGACGGTGTCGACCAGGAGCGTCTCCTCCCCGTCGGCGTAGAAGGCGTGGGTGTGCTCCCACCGCCGGAAGGGACCGCCGACCATGTCGTCGACGAAGCGCGCGCTCTCCTCGACCGGCGCGTCGCCGTCGGGCTCTCGCTCCACGATCCGGGAGACCCACCGCTGTCTGGGTCCGACGCCGAACGGCCGCATCGACATCCGTATTCGCGAGCCTTCGACGAGTACCTCCGGCTCCGGTGCCCCGTCAGGCCCCTCCACGCCGGCGATACGGAGGTTCATCCAGCCCGGCGTGAGCGCGCGGAGGCCGTCGATCGTGGAGTGAAACGCCCACACCTCGTCGATGGGAGCTGGCACGCGGGTCGTCCGGCGGTACGTCGACATACGTCTACTACGCGGCGACCGGGCAAAAACCCCGCTTCGCCTGCGGAGGTTGCCGGCGATCGGCCCGCCGTGTCGATCTCGCGTCGACTGGTACCGAAATCCGAATACGGCTGCGACCCCAGCTGATCGGTAATGGAACGAGGCGCGATCGATGTCGCGGATCTGGCCGGTCCGTTCGACCTACAGGCGACCGTCGAGAGCGGCCAGAGCTACCTCTGGAACCGCACCGACGGCGAGACCTACGGGAATTTACAGGCGCACGGCGGCGGCGAGTGGTACGAGACGGTCGTCGCCCCCATCCCCGGCGTCGTCGACGAGCGCGTCGCCCTCCGGGTCAGACACGAGGGCGGGGTCTACGACGGGACGCTCCACTGGGAGTCGTCGACCGACGCGGTGCCGCTCCTCGAACACCTGTTCCGGCTCGACGACGACCTCGACGCGATCCTCGATGCGACCCCGGACCTCTCCCTGCTCGAACGGGCGTACGACGCGTACGAGGGGATGCGGCTCACCCGGGATCCGGCGTTCCCCTGTCTGATTTCGTTCATCTGCTCGGCGCAGATGCGCGTCGCGCGGATCCACGGGATGCAGCGTCGCCTCCGAGAGACGTACGGCGACGTCGTCACGCTCGACGGGACGGGATACCACGCGTTCCCGACGCCCGAGCAGCTCGCCGCTCGGACGGAAGACGAACTGCGGGAGCTCTCCTTGGGGTATCGCGCGCCCTACGTCCAACGGACGGCCGAAATGGTCGCGTCGGGTGAAGCGGACCCGCTGGCGGCCGCGAAGCTCCCGTACGAAGAGGCGCGCGAGGAGCTGACGCGGTTCGTCGGCGTCGGCGACAAGGTCGCGGACTGCGTGCTCCTCTTCTCGCTCGGCTTCCTCGAGGCCGTGCCGCTCGACACGTGGATCCGGACGACGATAGAGGAGTATTACCCGGACTGCGAGCGGGGCAACTACGCCGAAACGTCCCGTGCGATCCGGGAGCGCTTCGGCGGCGAGTACGCCGGATACGCTCAGACGTACGTGTTCTACTACCTCCGTGCGGGCGGCGAGTGAGTCGCGTCGACCGCGTGCGCGGCCGTCGTTTCGACGTTTCGACCTGTCGGCCGAAGTTTCATACTGGCTCGTGTGGTACGTGTCATCGTGATGGACTGTCGAGTCGTCGTAGAGGCCGCCGTCCCCGTGTACGACGTTGGGACCGCCGACGAAGCCGTTCGCATCGCGATCTCGAAGACCGGTGAGATGCTGAATCCGGATCTCAGCTACGTCGAGATCGACACGGGAAGCCGCACCTCGCCCGCGGGCGAGGAGCTCCCACCGGCGTTCGTTGCCGCCGACGAGGCGCTCGTGGCCCTCGAGCTCCACATGGACGTGTTCAACGTCGAACGCACCGAGCATGCGACCCGGATCGCTCGAAAGGAGATCGGACAGCGCCTCCAGAACATCCCGTTGAAAGTGCTCGACGTCGAGGAGATCGAGACGGCTGACGGACGCGAGAACGACGGCGAATCCGACTCGCTACCGGACGAAGACCCGTAGCACGCCGGCGAAAACCGGGATGCCGACGAACCGCCGCGGGTGCGATCGAGACAGCGACAGGTGCGCGGTCGTCACTAGACGGGCGACGAACGGTCGGCAGCGAAAGCGAAGTTTCAGTCTGCGGTCGGGGCCAGCGGCTCCGACTCGGACTCGTCCATCGGTTCGGTGATTCCCTCAGTCAGCTTGAAAACGGCCGCTTTGTGGTCGGTTTTCGACTTGTGGATCGATGTCGGCTTGACACCCAGTTCTTCGTAGGCTTCGAGGTCGATGTCCTCGTTCCAGAACTCGCACTGTTTTCGTACCTCTGCGAGAAGGCCGTGAAGATGGATGAGCTCCTGCTTCTTCATGAGTAACAGCCCTTTGCTACCGGAGGTTTATATTATTATCTTGAGTCACGTTACCATGGGTACCCCGCGTATTCGGCGCTCTCGGGGCGCAAGCGGCCTTTCTGGGTTAACAATCGGGAAGGATCTCTCGCTCCGAGCTCGCGGAGCGACCTCCGAGACGAACTCGCACGGTGTCGCGTTCGGTGTCGCGATGCCGTTCGGTGTCGCGGCGCGCTGAGTGTCGCGCTGATTTCACCCCTCTCGAAGCCGTTTCAAACCGGACCGTCTCGGGGGCAAACGTCCACGAACGCGGCCGACCCTTCCGCAGAGACGGCCCGCATCGTCTCCGGCGACGCGACTTACTGGAACTGCTTGACGGCTTCGAGGTCGCGTTCGGTCCGCATGAACTCCGTCAGCCGGCGGGTCGCGTGACACTCGGGACAGCTGAAGTTCGAGCGGAGGTCTTGGAGGTCAGCGGGGTTGTCCTGCCACTCTTTGCTGCACTCCGGACAGACGAGTCTGACGAACGCGTCAACCATGGCCGGGGGTACACGCGGCCAACGTAAAAACGTGCGTGGCGACTCCGGAGGTCGTCGACGGAGGACGGGAACAGAAACGCGACGTGAAGAGAAGAACCAGAAGGAGGCGTTCGACTCGACGCGGGAGCTGGCGCCGATCGGCGCTCTCAGGCCGTCAGCCCTTCGCTCGCCTCGAGGAGCTCCTTGTACCGGTTCCGAATGGTGACCTCGCTGATGTCGGCGACCTCGGAGACCTGGCTCTGCGTCACCTTCTCGTTCGAGAGGAGCGCGGCCGCGTACACCGCGGACGCGGCGAGCCCGACCGGGGACTTCCCGCTCGTGATGCCGGTCTCCTTCGCGGCGTCGAGGAGCTCGCGGGCCAGCCGCTGGGTCTCCTCAGAGAGCTCCAGCCGCGAGATGAACCGCGGGACGTAGCTCTCGGGATCGGCCGGCTGGACGCGCAGGCCCAGCTCGCGGATCACGTACCGGTACGTCCGCGTGAGCTCCATCTTGTCGACGCGGGAGACGGCGGTGAACTCGTCGAGGCTCCGCGGGTTCCCGGCCTGCCGGGCGGCCGCGTACAGCGACGCGGTCGCGACGCCCTCGATGGAGCGCCCGGGCAGGAGGTTCTCGCTCAGCGCGCGGCGGTAGATGACCGACGCGGTCTCGCGGACGTTCTCCGGGAGGCCGAGCGCCGAGGCCATGCGGTCGATCTCGCCGAGCGCCTGCTTCAGGTTCCGCTCCTTGGAGTCGCGGGTGCGGAACCGCTCGTTCCAGGTGCGGAGCCGCTGCATCTTCTGGCGCTGGCGGCTCGACAGCGACTTGCCGTAGGCGTCCTTGTCCTGCCAGCCGATGTTCGTCGAGAGCCCCTTGTCGTGCATCATGTTCGTCGTCGGGGCGCCGACCCGGGACTTGCTGTCCCGCTCACCGGAGTTGAACGCGCGCCACTCCGGCCCGCGGTCGACCGAGTCCTGCTCGACGACGAGCCCGCAGTCGTCACACACCGTCTCGCCGTGCTCCGTGTCGGTGATGAGGCTACCGCCGCACTCGGGACAGGTCGTGGTCCGCTCCGCTACCGACGACTCCGACTCGGTCTCCGCCGTCTCTTTTCGGCTCGTTCGTTCTGTCTCTCCGCCGTAGTCTCGTGTGCGTGTTTCTGTCATGGGTTCTCTCCAATCGAACTCCCGGCAGAAATACTGGTGCCGCGAGCGCCGATTCGTTAACCAATAGTAAGTGTTCAGAGTATATAAATCCACCGTGTATTTAGTTACCGTGTGACTCGATAAAACCCCTCTGAAGCCGCGATAACGACCGCTTTCCACTCATTGACCCCATCGTGTGCGTTCCGTTTTTCCGACGGAGTTACGCTTCACGATATATAAATCATGTAGGAATGACACCCGCTCCCGCTCGGAGGCGACACGCTCGCCGTTGCGCTGCCGGTTCCGGTCCGTCGAGACTACCGGTTCCGGCTCCCCGGGAACGCGACCCGAACCGGTGCGCCGCGATTCCCTCGGTCCTAGTGTACGCGCGGCGCTTATTCGTCGACCGCTACTCGCCGTCGACCGCGATACGCGCCAGGGCGCCCGCCAGCACCTCGGTCGCGGCCGCGCAGTCCTCCCAGTCGGTCCACTCGCGGGGATTGTGCGAGATCCCGTCGCGCGAGGGCGCGAAGAGGAGGGACGCGTCGGTGACGCGGGCGACGCGCATCGCGTCGTGCGCCGCGCCGGAGTGGAGGTCGATCGCGGTCCGCCCGGCGTCGGTCGCGGCGGCGTGGGCGGCGTCCCGGAGGCGGTCGCTCATCGGCGTGGGCGCCACGTCGAAGGGACGCTCGAACGCCGTGTCGACGCCGCGCTCCCGCTCAAGACGGGCGAGCGACTCGCGCGCGGCCGCGACGATCGTCTCCATCGACTCGGCCTCGACGTCGCGCACGTCGACGCCGGCCTCGACGAGCCCCGGAACGACGTTCGTCGCGTTCGGCGAGACGGCGAGCGACCCGACGGTGCCGACCGCGGAGGCGCTCGACTCGTCGACGACCGCGTTCGCGGCCGCCTCCACGTCGAGGACGAACTCGCTCGCGGCCGCGAGCGCGTCGGTCCGGTCGCCCATCGCGGTCGCACCGGCGTGGTTCGCCTCCCCCTCGATCCGCGCCTCGCAGTGGGTGATCCCCGTGATAGTCGTCACCACGCCGGCGTCCGCGTCCGCGTCCTCCAAGACGGTGTCTTGCTCCACGTGGAGCTCGTAGAACGCCGCCCACGTCGCCGGGTCGATCGCGTCGTCGCCGCGGTAGCCGATCCGATCGAGCGCCTCCCCGAGCGTCTCTCCGGCGTCGTCTTCGAAGGCGAGCGCGTCCTCGGCGCTCGCCTGGCCCGTCGCCACCGACGAGCCGAGCAGGCCGTCGCCGAAGGTCCCGCCCTCCTCCTCGGTGAAGCTGACGACGCCGACCGGGCGCGCCGGCTCGACGTTCGCCTCTCGCATCGCCCGCACGCCCTCCAGGGCGGCGTACACCCCGAGCGGACCGTCGAAGATCCCACCCTCGGGGACGCTGTCGAGGTGACTCCCGCTCACGACGGGGGCGGCCGCGGGGTCCGCGGCGTCCGGGGTCCACGTCCCGAGGACGTTCCCGACCTCGTCGACGACGGCGTCGAGGCCGGCGTCTTCCAGTCGGTCCACCAGTCGGTCGCGGGCGGCCCGGTTCGCCTCGCTCCCGGTCCGGTTCGTTCGACCGCGTTTCTCCGGGTCGTCGTACTCGACTCGACCGAACGCCGCGTTCGCCTCCAGGTCCGCGCGGAGGCGGTCGGCGTCGACTCGTAGGTCCATGTCCGAACCGGAGCGCCGCCGGACCAAAACGGTTCGTGGTCGCGACTGCCTCCGACTTCGAGACCGCGAGTCGTCTCCCAAAGACACTTAGCCCGCCCGGGAGTGGACACCGCTGATGTCCCCGATACTGCTTCAGGGCGGTGCGGCCGCCGCGATCAGCCTCCTGTTCGGGCTGTTCGCCCTGATCGTTCACCTCGCCATCATCGTCTGGATCTACTCGGACGCCCAAGGGCGCAGCGACCAGCCCGCGTTCCTGTGGGCGATCGTCGCCTTCCTCGCGCCGCTGCTCGGTCTCGTGTTGTACTTCATCATCGGTCGGAACCGATAGCAGCGGTCAGACGCCTCGCAGCAGCCCCGTCGCGCCGACCGTCTCGGCGACGACCCACGCGATGAAAAGCGCGTACGCCGCGAGCAGGACGAACGACTCGCGACTCGTGAGCGACAGGTCGGTCCTGAGCACCGTGAACAGCAGGACCGTCGCCGCCGTGAGCACGCCGAACATCGGGACGGCCGTCGAGAAGTTGACTTCGACGCGCCCGACGATGAGCACCCCGAGCGGAATGGCGACGAGGAGGTCGAACGTGTTCGACCCGAGCACGTTTCCGAGGCTCGTCGCTCCGCGACCCGCCTGTGCCGTCCGGAGGCTCACCAGCGTGTCCGGGAGGCTCGTCGCCGCCGCGACGACCGTGACCCCCGCGAGGAACTCCGGGACGCCGAAGGTCGCGCCGAGCGACTCGACCGACGCGACCAGCCGCTCGACGGTCACCACGATGACGAGTAGCCCGACGGCGAGCTTCCCCCACTTCCGGCGAATGTCGACCCCCTCGCGGACCGTCTCGATGTCGGCGTCGCCGACGTCCTGGTACTGGATGAACAGGTAGAGCGCGTACAGCGCCAGCGGGATGAGCGCGAGCGGTCGGGTCAGCTCCCCCGCGATCGTCTCCGCGGGGACCGGGACGTAGATGACCGCGAGCGAGAAGGTGACGACGAGCGTCGCGACGGCGATCATGTAGAACTGCGCCTCCTTGTACACGATCGTCCGGCTGGACTCCAGGGGACCGTCGGCGCCGAAGCCCGAGACGGCGGGGACGACGAGCACGTTGAAGATTGCGGAGCCGACGAGCGCGCCAACCCCCATGTCGAACACGCCGACGACCGCGGTGACGACCACGGACACCAGTTCGGGAAAGCTCGACCCGACCGCGACGACGACCGACCCTTGGACGACCGCCGGCAGCCCGTAGTACGCGGAGAGCGTCTCCGCCGCCTCCTCGAGCCAGCCGCTCCCGATCCAGATGGCCGCGGTGGCCGCGAGGATCACGGCGACCTGGACGACCGGGGCGTCCGGAAGCATCCCGGCCTCCGACTTACCGCACGTGTCTCCCGGCGAACTCCCAGAGCCGGTCGGCGACCTCGTCGTCGAGGTCGTCCCGGGTCAGCCGCCACTCCCAGTTGCCCTCGACGGTTCCCGGTTCGTTGAACCGCGCCTCGCTGCCGAGCCCGAGCAGGTCCTGAACCGTCGTCATCGCGAGCACCGCCTCGGAGCGCCACACCTCCTCGATGATCTCCCACTCGGTGCCGCGGTCGCCCTCGGCGCCGACGTTGTACCGGAAGCAGTCGCGCTGGCGCTCGGGGAGGTCCTCGAAGTAGCCGACCCACGTGTTCGTGTCGTGGGTGGAGGTGTAGCCGACGACGCCCTCGGGGTAGTGCATCGGCTGGTACGGGTTCCCCTCCTGACACCAGTCGGCGTACTGCGGGACGCGCATGCCCGGGAACCCGAACTCGGCCATCAGACCGTCCATCGCCGGCTCCTCGAACCCGAGGTCCTCGGCGATGAACGGCGCCTGTCCCAGCTCGCGCTCCACCGTCTCGAACAGGTCGCGACCCGGCCCGTCGCGCCACTCGCCGGCGGCCGGGTCGTCGCGGTCGGCCGGGATCGCCCAGTACTTCACGAACCCGAGGAAGTGGTCGAGGCGCGCCACGTCGGCGAGGTCGAACAGCCGCCGGAACCGCGCGATCCACCAGTCGTAGTCGCGCTCGGCGAGTCGCTCCCAGTCGTAGACGGGGTTCCCCCAGCGCTGTCCGTCGTCGCCGGGGTTCGGCGGGACGCCCGCGACCGCCGAGGGGCGATTCGCCTCGTCGAGCCGGAACGCCTCCGGGTTCGCCCACACGTCGGCCGAGTCGAGCGCGACGTAGATCGGCACGTCGCCGACGATCGATATCCCCTCCTCGGCCGCGACCTCCCGGAGTTCGCGCCACTGCCTGTCGAACGTCCACTGGACGAACTCGCGGAACCGGATCTCCGTCGCGTGTCGCTCCCGCGCCTCGGCGAGCGCCTCGGGGTCGCGCGTCCGGAGCGGCTCCGGCCACTCGACCCACGTCCCCTCGGAACGGGCCTCGGAGAGCGCCCGGAACAGGGCGTACTCCGCGAGCCACGGCTCGCGCTCGCGGAACTCGTCGAGGGCTACAGCGGCCTCGTCTCCCGCTTCCTCGTCGAACCGCTCGAACGCGCGGCGCAACAGCGGGAGCTTGTACACCCGGACAGCCCCGTAGTCGACCCGGTCGTCCGGGAAGTCGGGGACGGGTCCGAGGTCCGCCTCCTCGAGCCAGCCGTCGGCGACCAGCCCGTCGAGGTCGATGAGGAGGGGGTTCCCGGCGAACGCCGACGGCGACTGGTACGGCGACTCCTTGCCGGCGTCCGTCGTCGGGCCGATCGGACAGATCTGCCAGTGGTCGACGTCGGCGTCGCCGAGGAACGAGAGGAACGCCGCGGCGCCGTCGCCGAGATCGCCGATCCCGTGTCGGCCCGGCAGCGAGGTCACGTGGCAGAACACGCCGTCGGAGCGATCGAGTCGCATAGGTCCCTCTGTGACCCCCACCGACTCAAGCGTTGTGTCCGAGCGACAGTTTCGGGCGACCCGTCCGCGGAGCCGACTCAGTCGTCGCCGGGGCTCGCCCGCCACACGATCGCGTCCGCGGTCTCGAGCGTGACCGGCTCCGCGTCGTCTCCGACATCGGAGGGCAGGTCGGGCGCCGCGAGCGCGACGGTCCAGTCGGTCGCCCCGTCGAGCTCACTACCGACGTCGCGCCCGCCGTCGACGCCGAGGTCCTCGAGGACGCCCGTCGGCGACACCTCAACCGGCGTTCCCTCCACGTTGCAGGCGACGAGGAGCGCCTCGTCGCCGTCGGGGTCGCGCCTGACCGCCTGGTACGCCACCGTCCCCTCCGTGGGGTGCCGGTAGCCGAACGCCTCGCCGCGGTCCGGGTCGACGTCGCCGCGGAGCCACGGCCGCGACTGGCGGAACTCGCGGACCCGGCGGTCGAACGCGGTCCGCGCGTCGCCCTGTTCAGCCTCCCAGCGGTCCAGGACGAGGTACTCGGCCACGTCGGCGCTCCACGCGAACGAGAACGCCTGGAGATCGGTGGCAGCGAGCTCGCCGTCGCCCGGCTCGTCGCCGTCACCGGGAGCGACCCCTCGAAACGGCGTGCCCTTGACCGACAGCAGCTCCGCGATCAGGTGGAGATCGTAGTCGGTCGCGTCGATCAGGGCCGCGAGCGTCGTGACGAACTCCTTCAGTTCGGCGCGCGTCTCGAATCCGAGCTCTTTCAGCCGCGGGAACGCGTCGCGCTCGCCGTACGCCCCCTCCGGGACGTGCCAGTCGATCCACGGCGCCTCCTCGGCGACGACCTTCACGTTCCACGAGGGGTCGGTGTCGCGGACGAACCCCCACGGCGCCCGGTAGTTGGCGTGGAGGAAGTCCATCGGGACGCCCGGCATCGCGACGTGGAACCAAACGAGCGCGGCGGGGCTGTCGTACGCCTCGCGGATGGTCTCGGGCGGCGAGTCGGCGAGGTACGGGTTGATAAGCGCGCCGCCCCAGTCGTCGGTCACCTCGACCTGCGACCCGCGCCGGAGCGTGTCGTGGTTCGCGACGCCGGTGATCCACTGGCTTCCGAACTCGGCGACCTCGCGCATCCGCCACCACTTCGTCGCCCAGAAGGTGAGCAGCGCGGGCTTGTTGTGCGCGAACGTCACGGGCGACCACTGGAACGCGTGCGGGTGCTGGTCGATCAGCGTCCGGTAGGTCGAGGCCAACTCCCAGTCCTCCCGCGGCCACGGCCGCCCGTCCTCGTAGATCATCCACGGCCGGTACTCGGTCCCCGCGACCACGTGTGTCACCCGGTCCATCTCGGCGAGGAACGCGTCGTCGTGGACCTGCTCGTCGGTCTCCTCGTCGTGGTAGGTGAAGTCCTGCGCGCCGTCGATGCGGATCCCGTCGGCGCCGAAGTTCGCCTTCCGACGCTGTAACTCGAGGACGATCGCCCGAACGACGGGCTGGCGGTAATCCAGGTGGAGCCCGTACATCCCCGGTCCCTCGAAGAAGGGGTCCGGGAGCAGCTCCGCCGCGCCCTCGTCCGCGTGCCCGAGCGCGACGTCGAAGACGACCCGAATCGGGTCGGGCATCGCGTGGCAGGCGGCGATGAACTCGACGAGCTCGTCGGGCCGCCCCGTCTCCAGTATCGCCGGGTTCGCGGCCGAGAACGCGCTCACCACGACGTCGTACCCCCAGTTGGTCTGGTCCGGGCGCTGGACGCCGACCGTCACGCGCTCCGCGTCGCGCTCTCGGTCGAACGCCGACGCGGGATCGACTGGCTCGCCGCCCCGAGAGGCGGCGTCGGCGTTCGCGCCCGCCTCCCCCGCCTCGCCCGCTTCACCGGGCTCGTGCGTTCCGCCGGGGCGCCAGTACCACTGCCGCCCGTACGCCTGCGTGAGCGGCTCGACGGGCATGAGCTGGATCGCGTCGTACCCGACGTAGTTGCGCTCGTGGGGAGCGAGCGGCTCGTCGGCGCGGAGCTTTTTTCCGATTTCCTCGAACCGATCCGCGAGGGCCGCCAGCGACCCCGCCTCGGTCGACGTCCCGGGGTGGATCTCCACCATGCTCGTCGCGGGATCGACCCGCGGGAGCCCGTCGTCCGCCGTCGTCGGCAGCGCCTCGTCGTCGGTCCCGAGCGAGGCGAAGTGGTCGCGGTCGGGCCGCGTCGCGTCCAGGCGCGGCCAGTCGTACGCCTCGGCGGGCGCGAACGCCCCGAACGGAACCGAGTACGCGAGCGGATCCCTGGCCGTCTCCCACTCGTCGTCTCCCTCTGGCGTCCGGTACGCGAGCTGGTAGAGCGCGCCGAGCCGATCCGCCGTCCCCACGGGGATCCCCTCGACGGCGACCCAGTGGAACTCGCCGTCGCGCTCGACCGAGAGCCGGTCGACGCGGAACGCGACCTCGCGGAGGTCCTCGCGGCCGGGATCGACCGACGTCTCCTCGGCCCCGTCGCCCGACGCGGGCGTGAACAGCTCGAGTCGTACGTCCTCGACGGGGACCCCGGCGTCGACGAGGTCGGGGGTCCAGAAGCCGAAGGCGACGCCTGTCGGGGAATCGATCGCCGGATCCGCACCGTCCGGTCGGATCGGGTGTGCGCCGAGACGCTCGGCGATCGACCGGGCCGCCTCGAATCGATCGTCCGCCTCGTCGCGGTCCGACCGCGCACGAGCGACGAGTGCCGCGGTCCGGTCCGGAAGGACCGCGGGTCCCGCGTCCTCGGAACCGCTCCCGTCGCTCATTCTGACGTCTCCCGGACGACCGCCACCTCGTCGACGCTGATCCGCTCGGTCCCCTCGCCGTCGACCACGACGCAGGCCTCGTCGGTGAGGAGGTCGCGCTCCGCGTGGTCCGTGGCGACCGCGACGCTCGCCGTCTCGGGAGCGAAGTTGAGGACGACGATGAGCGACTCCTCATGATTCGTCCGGCGGAACGCGACCACGTCGTCCGGATGGATGTTCCCGCTGGCGACGATGGGTCGCTCGTCGAGGTCGCCGCTGGCGACGTGGTAGCCGACGCGTTCGAGGCCGCCCTCGGGGCCGAGCGCCGGGTGGTCCGAACGGGTCGCGACCAGGCGTTCGTAGCGCTCGCGGACCGCGTCTCGCGCGTGGCCCCAGGCGATCGCGTCGCGTCGACCCCGCTGGCCGATCTCCTGGCCGGCGTACACCATCGGCACGCCGGGCAACGTGAACGTCGCGGCGCCGGCGGCGGCCGCGGCGGCGTCCCCGCACTCGACGCGGTAGCGCGTCTCGTCGTGGTTCTCGATGTACTGGAGGAAGCCCGCGTGGTCGGGGAAGCCGATCTCCGTGCGTCGGTCGATCGCGTCAAGCAGCGACGAGGCGGGCTCCGCGCCGCGCCCCACCTGGCGGAGCTGGAAGTACAGCGTCGCGTCGAAGTGGACGTCGAACATCCCCTCGTGGAACCCGGGGATGTACGGGATGGTCTCGTCCATCAGCAGGAACTCGCGGTCCTTCGCCTTCACCCGATCGCGGAGTTCGCGCCAGAACGAGTCCGGGACGGCCCACGCCATGTCGCAGCGGAACCCGTCCACGAGCGGCGCCCACTCGTCGATCACGTCGAGCAGGAACCGACGCACGTCGAGGTTCGCGTGGTTCAGATTCGCGATGAGTTCCCAGTCGAAGTACGTCCCGGGCTCGCCGGACTCCTGCCACTCGAAGCGGTCGCGGAACGGGGAGTCCGGGTTCCGGTAGGCGTCCTGGAACCACTCGTGGTCGCGCGCGGTGTGGTTCGCGACGAAGTCGAACAGCACCCGCATCCCATGGTCGTGAGCCGTCTCGACGAGCGCCTCGTAGTCGTCGCGGTCGCCGAGGTCGTCGGCCACGTCGAAGAAGTCAACGATGTTGTACCCGTGGGGCTTGCCGTCGTGCTGGAGGACGGGCGTGAGCCACAGCGTGTCGACGCCGAGCGCCGCGATCCGCGGGATCCGCTCCGCGATCGCCGAGAACGCCTCGCCCTCGTCGGCGTCGGCGAACGTCCTGACGAACACCTCGTAGACGGTCGCGTCCGTCGTCCACTCCGGCGGCTGGTTGAGCCGGATCGTCTCGAACACGGGACCGTCGGCGCCGACGGGGGCCGTCAGGTCCGGGTCGGTGGGCTCGGTCTCGTCCGCCTCCGCGATCTGGCTCCGGTCGACGCGCTCGACCGCGACCGCGTCGGCGACGCTCACCCGTTGCTCGCGGCCGGGCTCGCGGGCGATGGCGACCCCGTGGACGCGCAGTCGGTCCGGCACGGTGTCTGCCGGGATCCGGAGCGTGCGCCCGTCGTCAGTCGTCCGGAGCCCGTCCCGGGGATTCCGTCGCCCCTCCGCCACCGCCTGCTCGACGTCCCGGTCGTCGACGACGAGGGTGACCGCGAGGTCCGACGCCTCGAGCGCGGAGTCCGGGTTCGGGGACGGCGTCGCCCGGACGACGATTTCGGCGCGCTCGTCGCCGCTCGCCTCGCCCTCTTCGTCTCTCGCGGTCCGCTCGACGGACGCGTCCAGTCGAACGCGCGGGCGACCCACGCCCTCGAGGGCGCGCTCGGCGCCGTAGTCGATCGCGGCGTGATCGGTGTCGCGGTCGCGGATCGCCGTGCCGCTCCCACCGGCGACGTCGACGCCCTCGTAGCTCGCCGCGAACGCCCGGACCGTCAGCAGGTGGTCGCCGTCCGGCGCGTCGAGGCCGAGCCGGTACCGGCCGGGAACGTCCGGCGTGAACGTCGTCACGGGCTCTTCGCCGACGGTCGCTTCGCTGTCCGGCGGCGCGTCGGCGATCCGCCACTCGTACGTCGCTTCCGGGTCCGGATCCCGCGGAGCCAACTGCGTCGTCTCCCCCGTCGACAGGAATCGAGGGGGTCCAGGATGGTGCATGAGGCCCTCATCGAAGCCCGGGGTCTTTGTTATTGCTCTTCCGACGATAAGAGACGCGCCGAGCAGTCGCCTCGTTCGTCAAGGCTTTTACCCCGGCAATCACAGGGCGACTATGCGACTGCGAACCGCTCTCACGGAGCACGAACGTCGGCGCGGCGAGCGCTATCCGGCGGAGCGTCCCACGACCGCCGGAGCGTTCACGGGCGACGACGGCCGTCTGGTCCACGTCGGACCCAACGGCAGCCTCCACGACTGTTCGTACTCCCTGTCGGGAGTCGGCGGAGCCGACCGGCTCCGGATGGGCATCACCGCCGGACGCGGCGTCCGCTGGTTCGACGAGCTTACGACGACGCGCCAGCGCTACGACGACGACACCCCCCTCGTCGAGACGGAATACGACGCGGGGCGATACTCGATCCACCAGTTCGACCTGGTCGTCGGCGACACGCACCTCACGCACGTCGAGCTGCGCGGCTCGCCGCCGACGAACGCCGAATTGGTCGCCGCCTGCGCGTTCTCGCCGGACATGGTCGAGGGCCGCGTCGGCAACCTCGTCCACGAGAAGGCGGGGCCGAACGACGGGAGCGTCGTCGAGGTGTACCACCGGACCGAACACGACTTCCTCACGGCGTCGACGGGGCTCTCGGCGGCGCACGGCCAGCGGCTCCGCACGATCACGGAGCTGCTCGGCGAAGACGAGAACGGGTTCCCCCACCGCGGAGAGATCGACCAGCGCGAGGACTCGCGACTCACCCCGGACGTCGTCGTGCGGGCGCCCTTCGAGCGCGACGGGCGAACCGAGCGCGTCACGCTGGCGAGCCGGGCGATCGTCGATCGGCGGGAGACGCGCGAGACGGGCGACGACGCGAAGGACGCGATCTCCGACGGCCCTGACCGCCAACGGCGGATCGAGGAGCTCTCGCGTATCGCCACGGCGTACCCCGACGCGAGCGACCTCCGCGAGGCAGCCGCGGGCCGGGGACCGACCGTCCCCGAGGACGTTCCGCGGCGGAGCGTGATCGCGAGCGACCTCCGCGCGCTCGATCTGCTGACCGCCGAGTCCGGCGCCCGCATCGCGGCCCCCGAGTTCGACCCCTTCTACTCGACCTCCGGCGGGTACGGCTACACCTGGTTCCGCGACGAGGCGGAGACCGCGACGGCGATCTTGAGCGCGAGCGAGGAGCTCGGCCTCGAGGCCGACGAGGAGCTCCTGGCGGCCGCGTCGTTCTTCTGTCGCACGCAGGACGCGGACGGCTCGTGGCCGCACCGCGTCTGGGCCGACTCCGGAAAGGTCGCCCCGGGCTGGGCGAACGCCCGGATCGAGGGCGCGAACGGCACCGTCGGACCGAACGACCAGCTCGACCAGCCCGCCTCCGTGGTCGCGTTCCTCGCTCGGCTCCGCCGGACGACCGACCTCCCCGAGGAGTGGCGCGAGCGGATCGACGCGACGATCGCCGACGCCGTCGCCTTCCTCCGCGAGACGACCGAGGACGACGGGCTCCCCCGCCGGTGTCAGAACTGCTGGGAGAACGCGCTCGGTCGGTTCACGCACACCGGCGCGTCGTATCTCCGCGCGTTCGCCGCGGTCGCCCGCGCACCCGTAGACGACGAGACGCGCGTCGCGGCGGCCGCGGCGGCCGACGAGGCGCTCGCCGGTCTCGACGATCGGTGGGATCCCGACACCGAGCGGTTCCCGCAGCGCGCGAGCGCGGAGAGCCGCGACGAGCGCGCGGACTCCAGCACCTTCGCGCTCGCGAGCGCGGTCGTCGAGTACGCCGCGCTGCGCGACGAGCGCGCGGGGGTCGACGGCGCGGTCACGGACGGCTCCGGCGCGACGGTCGCCGCGACCGACTTCGAAGCGTTCCTCGATCACGTGCGAACCCACGTTCTGAACTCGATCGAGGCGCTCCGCCGCGAGACGGCGGACGTCGAGGGGCTCGTCAGGTTCACCGGCGACGACTGGCGCACGGCCGAGCAGGGCGCCGCGAAGGTGTGGTCCGTTTCGACGTTGTGGGGCGCGACGGCCGCCGCCTCGCTCGCCGGGCTCGTCCGCGAGCGGGACGGCGACGCGAGTCGACTGTTCGACGCCGCCCGCGAGCTGTACGCGCTCTGCGAGCCCGACGGTCCGTTCGTCAACGACGCCGGCCTCTTCGCGGAGCAGGCCTTCGACGACGGTGACCTCGACAGCGCGACGCCGCTCGGGTGGTCGCACGCGCTCCGCATCGACGCGACGGTGACGCTCGCGAAGCACGGCGCGCTCCCGGTCCCGCACGACACGCCGACCGGACCGGACGAGGCTCCCCACTGGACCACGGGCCGGAAGTTCGGCGTCGGCACCCCGGCAGACCACAAGGCCGACGACCCGGTCCCGGTCTGGTTCACGCTGACCGAGGGGGCGCTCACCGAGGCGCGGTTCCCCCGGATCGACGTGATGAACGTCCGGACCTTCGACTTCCTCGTCGCCGACCCGGAGACGGGGCACACGGTCCGGACCTTCGACGAGACGAGCCACGTGTCCACCACGGAGACCGTCGAGCGCCGCACGGAGCCGACGACCGACGACGCCCTGGCGTACACGCAGACGATCCGCGAGACCGGCGACGGCCACGGACACGAGTGGACGCTGACCGTCGAGTACGCGGTCGACACCCGGGGCGACGCGATCCTCGCGGACGTCGAGTTCGAGGGCGGACGCGAGTACGACGTGTACGCCCTCGTCGACACGACGATCACGAACGTCGGGACCAACGACCGGGGCGACCGCGTGGCGGGGTCCGACGGCTACCACCTGCTCGCGCGCAACGACGACGCGGACGAGCGGCACACGGGCAAGCTCGTCGACGACGACGGCGACTCCTTCGAGGTCGCGCTCGCGCTCGCGAGCGCGAGTCAGTTCGAGTGGGCGAGCACGCTGTTGGCCGGCGGCCACGAGGCCGAGAGCCTGTTCACCGAGGGCGAGCGCGGCCCCGGGCTGACGGAGGCCAACGGCAACGTCACCCTCGCCGGACTCGTCGGCAGCGGAACGGCGGTCTCGGAGACGCTCGCGCTCGGCTTCGCCGAGGAGGCGGACACCGAGTCTGCGCTCGCCGAGGCGACAAACGCCCTCTCTCGCGGGTTCGCGGACGTCGCCGACTCGTACGTCGAGACGTGGCGCGACTGGCTCTCGGGCCGCGAGTTCCCGGTCTCGGTGACCGGCGACGCCGACATGGAGACGCAGTACCGCTTCGCGCTGATGACGCTCGCGGCCGTCGAGGACAAGCGTCAAGACGGCGCGGGGATCGCCAGCCCGTCGGTGCCGTGGGGCGAGACGGAGTACGCCGCGGAGGACCGCGGCTACGGCTACAACTTCGTCTGGTCGCGCGACCTCTATCAGGTGTTCACCGCGCTCATCGAGGTCGGCGAGGTCGAGCGCGGCGCCGACGCGCTCGCGTACCTCTACAACACCCAGCAGGACGAGGACGGCTTCCTGCCGCAGAACACCTACATCGACGGCCGCACCCGGTGGGGCGGCGAACAGATGGACAACATCGCGTTCCCCTCGGTGATGGCGTGGCAGCTGTACGAGCACGGCGTCGTCCCCGAGGAGGCAGATTACACCTACGAACAGGTCCGTCGTTCGCTCGACTACATCGCAGCAAACGGCCCCGAGACGGCCCAGGAGCGCTGGGAAGAGGAGGCCGGCTTCTCGCCGTCGAGCATCGCCGCCGAGATCGCCGGGCTCGTCTGCGGCGCCGCGCTCGCGCTCGCGGAGGCCGATCGGCTCGCGGACCGCGGCGCGACCGGCGGCTCGAAGCGGGCCGACCCCGACGCGCTCCGTGCCGACGCGCTCGCGTGGCTCGGGCTCGCGGACGACTGGACCGCGCGCGTCGAGGAGTGGTGCGCGACGTCGACGGGGACCGATCGCCACGCCGAGACGCCGTACTACGTGCGGATCACGGCCGACGGCAACCCGGAGTCCGGCCGTCCCCGAACGATCGCCAACGACGGTCCGACCTACGACGAGCGGGAGATCGTCGACGGCGGCTTCCTGGAGCTCGTCCGGCTCGGCGTGAAGCCGGCGGACGACGAAGCGGTCCGGAACTCCGTTTCCGTCGTCGACGACTCGATCCGCGTCGACACGCCGCACGGCCCCGCGTGGTACCGCTACGTCGGCGACGCGTACGGCGAGATCGCCGCCGGCGACCCGGGCGCCCCGTGGGCCGGCACGGGCGACGGCCGCGGGCGGCTGTGGCCGATCTTCACGGGCGAGCGCGGCGAGTACGAACTCCGCGCGCGCGCCGACGGCCCCGACGGCTTCGGCGGCACCGACGAGGACGCGCTCGAACCCGACGCCTTACTGGAGACGATGGCCGGCTTCGGCAACTCCGGACGGATGCTCCCCGAGCAGGTGTGGGACCGCGAGTACCCGACCGACTACGGCTGGGAGTTCGGCGCGGGCACCGGGGGGGCGACCCCGCTCGCGTGGACGATGGCCGGCTACATCCGCCTCGCCCACGGCGTCGACGCCGGCGAACCGGTCGAGACGCCGACCGTCGTCCGGGAGCGGTACGTCGATCGTGACCGCCCCGCGGGTCCCGATCTCACCGCCGCCGTCAAGCACGCGGGCAAGGACCTCGTCGTCTCGGGCAAGACCGACGGTGACGCGGTCGCGGTGTACGCCGCGGGCGGCTCCACGCTGGTAGAGCCCGAGGACGGCGCGTACGAGGTCCGACTCGACGCCGACCGCGACGACGACACCGTCGTCGTCGCCGCGGCGACCGCCGACGGCGACGATCCGGACGCCGCTCTCGCCGGCTTCGGCGGCGCCGGCACGTCTGTCAAGCGTCTCTGGCTGTAACGAACTCGCGACCGCTTTTAAAAGGGACGGTCGGGTTCACCCGAGCGCGGTCACGTCGACCTCGTGGGTACCCCCGTTCCTCTCGTCGCCGTCGTCCTGAGCGTGCGCGTCGATCCGAACCGAGTCGACGACCGACGCCCGGACGCGCTCGCGCCACGACTCGACGGCCCGGGCGTGGAGTCCGCGGCGCGCCTCGACGTCGGCGTCGGGATGTGCCGCCGCGGTGTCGTCGACCTCCGGATAGGGCGGAATCTCCCCGACGAGGTCCCGCGGGTCGACGTGGACCGGCGCGGGGGGACCGTCGCTCTCGTCCGTGTCGCCGCCGGGCGCGTCCGCGTCGAGGGCGTGCAATCGCGCGCGCATCCGCCCGGAGTACGGCGGGGTCACCCGGAGGACGACCTCACGGTCGGTCCGGAGCGTCGCCTCCAGGGCGTTCGCGACGTCGTCGCGGTGGACCGCGATCGACCGGATCCGCTCCGGGCCGGGTCCGCGGGGGTCCGACTCGCGGTCGCCGTCCGGCTCCTCAGTCATCGTCACCCGCCCACTCCGCGTCCGAGAGGGTACGCTGGACGGCCTCCTCGCCGACGGCGCCGGCCAGGTGTTCGAAGCCGGCGCGGACCCCGCGGTCGCTCGCGTTCGCGACGAGCCGCGAGACGATGAACTCCGGCGTCGATTTGCCAATGGTCCCGAATCGTGGCTGGTAGTCGACCCGCAGTTCAAGGTCTTGGGTGAGCCCTTCCGCGAAGATCCCGTCGATTCTGGCGGTGTCCGGAAGCGGACTGAGATCTTCGGCCAGATGCGTGACGTACACGCCGAGTGCGCCCTTTTCAACAGTGAGCTCGACGAGGCCGTTGAGCAGGTCTGCGGCCCGGCCGGGTTCGGTGATCGCCTCGAACTCGTCGACGAGCATGAGCGTGTTGCCGTCAGTCGTCAGCGGTGGCACGATCGACTTCAGGGTCGACTCGAGCACGCCAGCGTTGAACGAGGCGTGTCTGCGGTGAAAGACGATCGTCTCGAAGCGGCCGATCTCCGCGGCTGCTGCAGGGACGGGAAGCCCCATCGACGCGAGCAGCGCGACCTGACACAGCGTCTCTAAGAGCGTCGTCTTCCCCCCGGAGTTCGCGCCAGTCAACACCGCAACCCGATCCCCGGACGGCGGTGTCAACGAATTGTCGTCGATCGAGTGGGTCCCGACCCCATACGTCACTGGCTGCACTGTCTCATCCAATAGCAGATTCCGAGCCTGCCGCACTGCGAGCCCGTCCTCGACGAACGTCGGCCGTGTGAGATCATATTCGACGGCGAATCGGCCCAATGAAAGCTCAAAAGCGATGTCTGACACCGCATCAATCACGACATCCACGTCGCCCGCGGCGTCATCGATCGTTGACTGAAGCTCCCCGACGACTGTCTCTCGTCGATCGGCGACAGCGTCGTCGAGTTCAGTTGTTAGCGATCGAAGTGTGGTACTCACAAAGTCTGCAGCGTCTGCGGGATCGTCCGCGGCAGCGCTGCGGATTCGTTCGCGGTCAATCCCGGTTTCGGCGGCGACGTGGCGAATGACTCCATTTTTGAACGATTCGAGGTCTCGCGCACCTTCAGATCGAACCGTCTCGATTACGTCGAACGCCGCGTTTTCAATCGACTCGGCTGCGGCGTACTGTTCGCGAAGTCGATCGAGCTCGGCATCTGCCCCCGGTTCGACGCGGACGCCCTCGTCGGTCTCTCTGAGTTTGCCCAGCGCCGCCGCGGCCGTCTCGAGTGTCTCAGTGTCGGTCGACGAGAGCACCTCGAACGTCTCTCCGGATAATCCGACAGTCACGAGCGCGATCGCGGTCTCGACGGCGGCACGGTCAGATCCCCCAGCTGCGTCGTACGCGTCGAACGCCTCGATGACCGTCGCACGATCCTTCGCGGACAGCGCCGCCCATGCGGTCTTCGCCGCGAGCACACGATCCAACCGCTGTTCGCGGGCGGTTTGCTCCGATCGGGGCGTCAGCACGCGAATACGATCTGCCGCATGCGCGGTGAGTGCGTGTTCGCTCGCAAGCGTGAGCAGATCGTCGTATACGTGTCGAGTATCCGCAGTGCCGAGCACAGCCATCCCCTCGCCACCGGTTGCTCGCCGGAGAATCCGAACTGCCCGGCCACGCGGAATCCCCGCGTCAGTAAGCGTCCGAACGGAGCCGGCCTCGATCGCCGCTATTGCCTCGGCCTCACCGATCGAGCCGCGGAGCTGTTCGGCCGTCTTCGGACCAACCCCCCAAAACTCCTGCAGTCGCATACAGGGTAGTCATCGAGGAGCTGCTTAGCGTTTTATGTCCGGAAAAGCGCTGATTCGAGCTGCTTCTGTTACTGCGCGCTAACTGTCTCGCGTTCGTCCGTCTCTTCATCGATCGCCGATACGACGAGCGATGCGAGAAGTAACACCGCCTCCTCGTGGCGATCGCGCCGGACGCGGAAGTCCACCGGCGACACCTCAAGCTCGCGATAGGCGTCGAAGTGGGAGGGATCGACCACGCCGCGATCGAGGAGGTCCTCGACGACCTGGACCAAGAGCGCGTGGACGTGCATCAGTTCGTTCTTTTTCACATAAACGTATACGCCGTGGAACGGCCTAAAACCACCGCCGAACGGATTTTCCGGCGTTCACCGCGTTTTCGCTGAACTGCCGTAGAAGAGTTCTACGACGACAACTTTGTGTCGATCCGACCTAAGACGACAATTCGGCGTCGATCCGACTTAGGACGATAACTCGGCGTCGATCGATTGGAACACAGACAGATCGTGGCCGTACAACACCATCGCGTCTGTCTGTCGATCGATCTCTCGGAGGCGCTCACGACTTGTACGCCACGCGCAGCTATCCCACAACAGCCCTGGTCCCAGCGGCACGCCGTCGGTATAGTTTGCCTCGACGTACGCCTCGTCGCCGGCGATAAGGAGCGTTTCTTCATCAGGGAGAGACACTTGTAGCCCCATCAACCCCGGCGTGTGGCCGGGGAGGTGCAACAGTCGTACAGACGGATCGAGCGTGTGGGTCTCGCCGTGGACCAATTGCCAGTTGTATCCCCCATCGAAGTCGGCGGCGAGGTAGGCGATCGATCCCTCATTGGTGTGTGCGCTCATGAATGCGAACGGCAGTTCGTCCTCGTGGACGTAGATCGGAACGTCAGTTCCCTCGAAGACCGACAGCTCGCCGGCGTGGTCCAGATGTAGATGCGTCATCACGACAGCGTCGATGTCATCGATCGCATATCCGACCGCGTCCAGATCCGACTGGAGGAATCGGTCGGCAGCGTCGTACGCCTCAAAAGCATTGTATAACGGATCGGGCCAGTACGATTCGGCGTTCGATGAAGGGCCAGTGTCAACGAGCACGGTCTGGCTGTCAGTTTCGATCACGGCGGCCCAGACGACGAAGTCGCCGATTTCGTGGTCGGGATTCGGCTCCGCTGCACCGCCCATTGTGTAGCCGCTCAGTACGTATCCCATGTCGGCGCGGACCCGGCCGCGATCGACGAGCGTGACTCTCGTGCTCATGGGGTGTGTACGCAATCGAGCGTGTTAATGACACCGCTGGGCACACAGTATCATTTGTGATTCTTTCAACCGTACGCTATTTGTGCACGCCTCCTGAAGCGTACCCAAGCGATGGATCGGAGTTCGGACACCCGGACGGCCGAGGAACTTTTGGCCGATGCGATCAATCGGCCAGAGTCGTACGGCCAACCCGAGACTCGTCGGCTGATTAGACTACTGCGAAGCCGTGATCCAAAGGCTCGTCTGAGCGCGTCGTGGGCAATCGGACTGGCTGTCGAGCATAATCCGGCCCTTGTCGATTCAAATATTCGACGGCTGGCGCGGAGTGTCGAGTCTGAAATTGCAGAAACCGACGCAATCCGAACGATCGCGTATATAGCCGAACACCGGCCAGACGTGGTGGAAAAAGTGCTGTCGCTCGCGAACGTCGATCGCGAGCAGGCTGTCGAACTTGCCCCCCAGATTGTGCGGATCTACCGCGACACCGACCGTGGTCCAGCGTCGGTCGTCGGTGACCACCAATCGCAACTTGGGCGCAAGCACATGTCACACCGCGCTGAGGAGACCGCAAACGAATCCGATGACGAGGTAGATCCAGACGACCCTGATGACCCGAAAGATCGATCGCGATCGGTGGCGGCCACCGGCGATCGACCACCGAAATCGCCACCGGAACCACCACCGCCACGATCGCTCCGCTACAGCGAGTTTGTCGTTGAGGGACCGATGCTATCACAGGGACCGATTGAGGCGATGAAAGCCAAATATCAGGCAGAGGGACGTCAGTATCCAGTCACGCTCAAACGTCTTAGAAACCGTCTGTCGCCAACTGATACCCGCCGAATTGCCGAGGAACTGTCGGACTGGGACAGCGTGGGCACTCACCCAGCAGCCGTCTCTGTTGTTGGGTGGGGGATCGCTCCCGGTGGGTGGATCGCCCACCAGTACATCGACGGCGGGACCGTTGCGGATCGTCGCGGCCCCGTTCCACCACGGGAGGCCTACTGGATAGTTGAGCGGGTTAGCGATGCCCTCCGGTACGCCCACGGCCAAGGCCTTGTCCACGGCTGTTTGTCCCCGTCCTCGGTAGGATTCGGCGTAAGCTTCGGTGTGTCCAAAACCGGAGACCCCTGGAATTACCCGTTTGTGATGGACTGGGGCTGTCTGCGACTGTACGATGTGGATGTCGCGACGGCAATTGGACATCCAGTAAAGTACGCCGCTCCCGAGCAGATCGCCCCCGATCGGTTCGGTCGCGTCGATGCACTGACCGACGTGTACCAGTTAGGTGCACTCGCCTACCGGCTATTCACCGGACGCGCCCCGTATCAGTCAACGGGCCCGACAGCCGTGACTGAGGTGATTGGCCGCCAGCCACCGCCACCGAGTGGGGTTCATCATGCGGTACCAGAAGCACTCGATCCGATTCTCCAGACCTGTTTGGCGTCGTCGAAGCTCGATCGGTACGAAACTGTCGAGGCGTTTCGCCGGGAACTCGCCGCTGTTCGCTCGGAGGTTGGCCTGTGAGTGCCGTTGCACCCGCCTCAGGGTTACTGGCCCGGTTTATTGGATGGGTCTTACTGGCTCTTTCGTGCTTTGTGACTTCCTACTACGCTTGGACAACCGCCGAACGCTTCGAGAGCGATCGGCTGGTGTGGCGATATCTCGCCGTCGCGACCGGTGTCGGGGGTGTGTTTGGGTTCGTGGCGATCGCGTCGTTGCTATCTCCACGATCGACGCTGTGGGCAGCGCTCACCGGGGCAGTGGGGCTGTTTTTTGTGATTTTGTTGTCGCTGTCAATCCGCGAACTGTACTTCGAGTCGGCGGCAGCCGATCGACACGATGAGTGGATCTCGCTTGCGACCGCCAGACGAATCGAGACCGCATTTATGCTCGTCATTCTCCTCGAACTCGCCGTGCTCGTCAGCACTGGATTCGTGTGGGTTACAGACTTCGTGCAGGTCATCGGTGCCATTGCCTTCGCCAGCTACGGCGTGTCCTTCGCCTACTATGTCCGCGTCACGACGGCCGCTCGAGGCACCGTCATGGACTCTGTGTTGACCTACGCCGTTGCCGTGCTCTTGACGATCAGTGTTGCGTTAGCAATTGAACCGACGACGCGCTTCGGTGTCTACCCAGCGCTGAGCGACAGCGTGGTCACCGTGTTGGTTGTCATGAGCGCGAGTTTTCTGATCGTGCTCATAGTTCGATTCCGCCAGACGGCCGCTGCTGGTGCGGCTGGGCGATGAATACCGCCGATGGATTTTTTTACCGACTCTGCCGGTAGATTAGGTTTCGCTGGACCTCGTTTGCGCCCTCGTAGATCACCGGGATCCGCACGTCGCGGTACACTCGTGAGATCCGGCGCTCGTTGAGGATCGATCGGCCGCCGTGCAGTTGCATCCCACGCTCGGCGCAGTCAGTTGCCACCTCGGTGGCCTTCGTCTTCGCCAGCGCGGCCCAGTAGCCGGCGTTCTCACCGTTTGCAACCTTCTCGGCCGCACGCCAGGTGAGCGCACGAGCAGATTCGAACTCCAATCGCATGTCGGCGATCGAGTGTTGCACTGCCTGGAACTCAGAGATCGATCGGCCAAACGCCTCGCGCTCGGCGACAAACGCCTCGGCCTCTTCGATCGCCGCAGCGGCGAGTCCGAGCCCGTGGCCGCCGACGATTATCCGCCCGTGGTTGAAAAAGTCCGCGAGCATGTAGAAGCCCCCACCCTCCGTGCCGACCAAGTTCTCCTCGGGGACAAAACACTCGTCTAGGACAATGTGGCCCTGTTTCGAGGCGCGCATGCCGATCTTCTCGGGGATGTGTTCGGCCTCGTATCCTTCGGAGTCGGTTTCGACAATAAACATCGAATAGTTGCTGTAGCGATCCTCGCTGTCGCCGGTCTTCGCGTAGAGGGTGAGCCAGTCGGCCTCGACCGCGTTGCCAACCCAGTACTTCTCGCCCGTAATCTCGTAGCCTCCCTCGACTTTCTCGGCGGTCGTGTCCATGCCGGCCAGGTCCGATCCAGTCTCTGGCTCTGATACCGCAAGTCCCGAGATTTGTTCGTTCTCGGCAACCGGCCGGAGGTACTGTTCTTTCTGTTCGTCGCTGCCGTACGTTTCGACCAGCTCACAGCCGAAGCTGGCGAGCTGCAGCGTCAGGGCGATCCCGGCGTCTGCGCGGTAGAACTCCTCGGCGATCGCCAAAATTTGGGTCAAATCGAGCCCTTTGCCGCCGTACTCCTCACCGATATCTTGAGCGATCAACCCGGCGTCCATCCCCGCCTCAAGCACTTCCCAGGGATACTCGCCGTTGTCGTAGTACGCTTCAGCGTTCGGGGCGATATGCTCGTTCGCGAACGTGCGTGCGTCCGCCTTGATCGCTCGTGCGTGTTCCGGGACGATGCTGTCATCAAGTAGCTCCATACCTCATTTCAGGAGGCAGGAGGCAAAACATCGATGGAATCACAAACAACCAGTTTACGATTTATTTACGACGCTTTTTTGTCATCTGGCTGAGATTGCGGATTGGTTTCCTGGTCTCTCGACTCAGGGTGTTCGTCCCCGGCAATGAGATCTTCGGGCACGAGTACGTCCTCGGTTTCGGCGTCGGGAATGCCGTGTGCCTCACGGGCACGATCGGCGAATGCTGCAAGTCGATCGCGGACCGCCTCCCGGTCGATCGTTCCTGACACGGTCCGTGGAATTTCGGTGGCAAACACCAGAAATCGCGGGATCTTGTAGCCGGCGAGCCGCTCGCGACAGTAGGAATCCACCGCTTCGGCAGTCAACGAGTCGTCGTTTCTCACAACAAGGGCGGCGACCCGTTGGCCCCACGTTTCGTCGTCGATGCCGACAACTGCTGCGTCCTCGATTTTCGGTTCAGCGCACAGTACTTCGGCTACTTCGCCGGGATCGACGTTTTCCCCGCCGGTAATGATCCGATCGTCGATCCGGTTTGAGACGAATAAGTAGCCCGTGTCATCGACGTAGCCGATATCACCAGTTCGGAGGCCATAATCGGAAAATGCTCCGGGGACAGCTTCGCCGTAGTATCCGGGCGTAACAGTCGGGCCAGAAACGTGGATTTCTCCGGGCGTTCCGGGCTCGGCGACTGTGCCATCGTCACTGACAATTGTCACGTCTGTCCACATGAGTGGTTGCCCGACAGTGTCAGGCCGCTCAAACGCCTGTTCAGGGGTTGCAGTTGCGATCTGTGAGGATGTTTCGGTCATGCCGTATGTCGGATAGACTGGAATCGAGTAGTTCCGACAGCGATCGATGAGCTTCGCCGAGGCGGGCGCACCGCCGAGTAACACCGCTCGCAGGGATTCAGAGAGCGTACCACGGCTGTCAAGCATTTCAGTCAACATCGTCGGAACAAGTGACACAACAGTGATCCCGTAGCGATCGATATCGTCGGCCGCACCACCTGGATCGAAGGACGGTCGGATAACTACCGTTGTTCCGTACAGGACCGATCTAAACAGCGGTGCGATACCACCCATGTGCGAAAGCGGGAGCGTGACGAGCCAACGGTCATCGGGATCAATGCCGAGTTTGAACCCCGAAGCTACTGCGCTGGCAAGGAGGTTTCCCATCGTGATTGGAACGAGCTTCGGCGCTCCCGTTGATCCAGATGTCGACAACAAGAGCTGGGTGTCTTTTCGGGACCACTCGTAATCGTCACCCGCTTCGGGATCGATCTCGGGCAGACATGCAACACTCTCCCACTGTGGGTCCCCGGTCGTTGTCACAGGAATGTCTCCAGCTGCTTCGATCGCCACCGATTCGGTTTCCTCACTGCAGATGAGGATCATCGCATCGCTCCGCTCGAGACGTTCGTGTAATTCACGAGGAGTAAGCCGCGTACCGAGCGGGACAACAACCGCGCCGATTCGCATACTCGCGTGAAATAATCCGACCATGGTGACCGACGGTTCGAGGAGCAACGCGACGTGATCGCCGGAACGAACGCCCAGCGCCCGGAGCCGTCCTGCAGCCTCCTCAACCGCCCGATCGAGCCCAGCGTACGTCCACGCTTTATCGCCATCTGCGGCCACGATCGCGCTCGCGTCGGGCGTCGATCGAGCGCGGTGGGTCAGCCAGTCGCGCATTGCCCGTACTTTCGTCGGAGAGTACAATTTTCTTTCCCCCGCGGCGATCGACACGACCATGGGCCCAATTTTGATCCAATAGCGCACGCAGTGTGGGTCGGTTCTAACCGTCACGTTTATTATTGAACGATGTGTCGAACGTTGCGGTTCGGTCTGGGTATCAAATTCAGCAATACCGACGACGTATGTGTGTTTTGTGATTCCTAACAGTAGGTAGATTTAAATAGTTTAGGCGCATTACTTATTGTAAGGACAAATCCCCGCGATCGTCTGTTTTCTCCTCTCCGTGGGATGTCCAAAAGACAACTATGAGCGAAAGCGAATCCACCATACGAACGTACACCCGCGAGGACGAATCGGAGACCTCGCGATCGCAACGAGAATCGAGTACCGTCTGCCCCGAATGCAGCGGCCAGCTGTTGACCGACGAAGAACACGGCGAGACCGTCTGCAGTGACTGTGGACTCGTCGTCGAAGACGACGCCGTCGATCGCGGCCCCGAGTGGCGTGCGTTCGACAGCGCCGAGCGAGACTCGAAGTCACGGGTCGGTGCACCGACGACGAAGATGATGCACGACAAGGGCCTGTCGACCAACATCGGCTGGCAGAACAAAGACGCCTACGGCAAGTCACTCTCGTCGAGACAGCGCCAGCAGATGCAGCGACTTCGCACGTGGAACGAGCGGTTCCGCACCCGCGATTCGAAAGAGCGCAACCTCAAACAGGCCCTCGGCGAGATCGATCGCATGGCCTCCGCACTGGGGCTCCCCAAGACAGTCCGTGAGACCGCGTCGGTGATCTACCGTCGCGCGCTGGGTGAGAACCTCTTGCCCGGCCGATCGATCGAGGGCGTTGCCACCGCGGCGCTGTACGCAGCAGCCCGTCAGGCAGGCAATCCGCGCAGCCTCGATGAGTTCACCGCCGTGTCGCGCGTCGACAAGATGGAACTTACTCGGACGTATCGCTACATCGTTCGAGAGCTGAAACTGGAGATTCAGCCGGCCGACCCAGAGAGCTACGTCCCACGATTCGTTTCGCGACTCGAGCTGTCCGACGAGGTCGAACGAGAAGCCCGAAAGCTCCTCCGCGGGGCAAAAGACACCGGACTCACGAGCGGGAAGTCTCCGGTTGGACTTGCGGCTGCGGCGGTCTATGCTGCAGCGCTTTTGTCTAACGAGAAGGTCACCCAAAGCCAGGTCGGCGACGTCGCCGACATCTCTGAGGTGACGATCCGGAACCGATACAAAGAACTGCTCGAGATCGATCACACCGGCGTGTTCAACTAGGACGGAAATCTGTAGTGTGTCATCACTACACAAGATTTTACTCCACGGGGGTTCTCACTCACGGCGTATGGTTGAAGCGTTTGTACGGCTGTTGTGCCCTGAATGTGGGAAAGAGTGGCAGGAAACCCCGACTGAGCTGCCAGCGGTTCGGAAGAACTTCTCCTGTCCAGCGTGTCACGCAACGCGACGATTGACAGAATTCATGCGGACTGAGCGGGATCTCGAGGCTGTAAAACAGTTCCAGTGAAGCCTTTTATTAGCGTGAACAAGAGAGACACATGAAAATCCGTGGCAAGCGCGAGTGTCAATCCTGCGGAGAGTCGTGGTCATATTACGACACCGGCAGCGTCGCCTGTCCGGGGTGTGGGAGTCTCAAAAGTGTGGGCACAGACGACACTCGAACGCTGCACACCGACACGCCTGCCACACTCGATCTGACGCCGATCGTCGCACAGCTTGCCGAGGACGATGTCCAGATTAAAGAGTGTCACGAGGAGCTGTCAGATCGCCTGCGCGAGTACACCAGAAAGCGTGGGTTCATTCGCGGCGGCGAGCTCCAAGAGCTTGACGAGCAGTACCTTGGCGCGCGAGAGCTCCTACACGCGGTCGACATCTTCACACGACAACGAGATCCATCCGACCGTGAGCGGTTGTACATTCTCGATCTACTCCGCACGGTCGCTACCGGCGACCGACTCGCCGATACAGAGCCGCCGGAGGCGCTCCTCGGAGCTCGCGGGGCAGGCGTCGCCGATGCGGTCGGCGCGTACCACCGTGACCTCCGATCGTGGTTCGACGAACATCCCTACCCCGAAGCAGAGCGCACGCTCTCGGCGCTTCGTGATCGAGTCAAGCGTGCCGAAGCACTCAACGGAGCGATCGAAAGCGACGAAGCGAAAGCACTGGTCGCTGTTGCCCGGTCGCTCGGAGCGGCCGCCCGTGAAGGACAACAGGAGAGTGACAAACGGCTCATACATGCTCGTGATCGCCTCGGCGAACTGAGCTGAGCGATCGCCTGGAGTCGCGTTTGCAACGCTTTTGTCTCCGGATTCATCAATATGTGTATGACCGACACGTTCGAGATCCACGATCACAGACACGAACTCAAACAGCTCCGCGACAGCGGCGACACAAAGCTGTTTGAAAACCGCGATGGGCTGTCCTGTCCGGTCTGTGGAACGGCGTTTCGTCGGCTCCTCATGACGGCGAACCAAGCGGTACAGTTTCCGGAAAACGACGGGTCACGGTTTTGTATCCTCCGACAGCCTACCGAAATCGTCGTGTTTCGGCATTGAGTCGTCTCCCAGACTATATTTATTGTGAGATGAGAAAAATTAAGTATACATTGTCTCTTGTTTCAACATATAATGTGTGCGAATTTACTTGACGACTCGGTTCAGGCGGTGATGCAGTCGGCACTCGCAACTGCTGAGACAGACGTGCTCGCAGTCGCGCCATCCGAACAGATGCTTCGAGCAATTGTCGATGTAGTCACAACAGCCGATCGGACCCTACCGCCGGTGGCTGTGCTCGTTTCTGAGCGAGTGCTCAAATTAGTTACCGACGACTTTCTCGCCGCGAGCCGCATGGCCGATTTGGTCGACGACGGGGCGCTCTCGCTGTCATCGCTGTCTGTGCCCGCGGACAACTCACTTCTCGTCTGGCCGGATGGCGTCTACGCGATCGTCTCGGCCGGTGATCAGGTGGCTGCGCTTGCAGCGGATGACGAATCGTTCATTAACGCGATTAATACGACCTACCGGACGACGCTGGAGGGGACTGCAGCCGTCTCACTGCGGACGCCACCCCTTTCGGCCGTCGAAGAGGCGCTCATTGAGGATATCAGCGAGCAGTGTCACGACGACTTTATTTCAATTCTCACAGCGGCCGAATCAATTGGCGCGATGGACAAGGTCGACGAGGTTGTCACGTCGCTTCTCGCCGCCGCACGAAACGACGTACTGCTGTATGACATCTCGCGGTGGGGCGAGGATGTCGGTGTTGCGAGCAAAGCGACCTTCTCGCGGGCGAAAAGCCGCCTCGAAAATGCCGAACTGATCCGCACAGAGAAAGTACCGATCGACGTTGGGCGGCCCCGACTGCGGCTCACGCTCCCGGAGGAGTATGACTCTCTCGACGACAGTGCACTCGTCACAGCGGTTGCGGAATCGTTGTGACGATGCAGATTGGGCTGATTGGGGGCGGGCCAGCGATGGCGGCAGTCGAAGCGGCGATCGGGGATCTCGACGTTTCGACCGTATCGCTGTCGTCAGAAGCTCTTACCGAGAGCACGGACGCCGCAGACGTCCCACCCGTGGGAGTCATCGTCCAGCCGGCCGGGCACCGTTCTTTTCTCGCTGGAAGCGACGCGTTCGTCCGGTGGGTCGCCGTCGAGGTTGGTGGGATCGGTGGAATCGCATTTGATGCACTCGACGCCAGCGTGAGCACATACACCGCCAAATCAGGGTGTTATCGCTGTCTGTCGGCACGAGTCGCTGCAGCCACAGAGGGTACGGTGGGATCTGGCAACGCTCGTGGGGACCGATCAGCGGTTCGGTTTGCCGGTGCGGTAGCCGGCCGAAACCTTGTGGCACTGTTGACCGGAGACCGCGACGGCGGGCGGGTCACGGAGATCGACGGTCCCGACCGATTGTTTCTCCCAGTGCCGGGGTGTGCCTGTTCGCAGTCTGACGATCGCGATCGATTTGCTCTCGATGAAGACGAAAACAGCGTGCGAACACTCGATGATTCGATTGCCCGCGCAGAACGAGCCGTCGACACACGGGTTGGGCTCCTCGGAGAGGTCGGCGAACGAGAGTCATTCCCCGTCCCGTATTATATTACGACGACGCGAGATACGACAGGCTTCAGCGACGCCCGTGCGGCCGAATACGCTGCGGGCGCAGACCTCGACTGGGATCGTGCTTACATGAAAGCCCTCGGCGAAGGGCTCGAACGATATGCCGCAGGAGTCTATCGCGAGTTGGCGTTTACACGTGCGCCGGTGTCAAACCGTTCAAATGCGGTATCGCCCGCACGGTTTGTCCGCCCAGACTCTCACGACTCGTTCGAAACGCCGAATCCAGAGACGCCGATCAGGTGGGTTCCAGGAACCGATCTTGCGAGCGGTGATCGGGTGTCGTTGCCCGCTGAATTCGTCGTGTATCCACCGCCAGAACGGCGCTACAAGCCGGCAATCACGACCGGACTCGGGCTTGGAAACACCGCAGCCGAGGCAATTTTGTCAGGGCTTTATGAAGTCATCGAACGCGATGCAACGATGATCGGCTGGTATTCGACCGCAGACCCCGTTGGGCTCGCCGTCTCGGACGACCGCTTCGCCGAGCTCCGCAAGCGGGCCCGAGCAGAATCACTCGAGGTTACCGCGCTCCTTTCGACACAGGATATCGACGTCCCCGTCGTCTCCGTCGCAGTTCACCGCGACGGTGGCGAGTGGCCAGCGTTCGCGATGGGGTCGGGCGCATCACTCGATCCGAACGAGGCGGCTGTCTCGGCGCTATCGGAAGCGCTGCAAAACTGGATGGAGCTGCGAGCGATGGGCAACGCGGAGGCAGCAAAGCAGGGCGCAGCGATCGGCGAGTACGCCTCGTTTCCACCGGCTGCCCAGCACTTTGTCGACGTCGACACCACGGTCCCCGCGGACTCGATCGGTGAGGCCTCCCTGGATGGCACGGCGGAACTTACCGCAGTCGTCGAACGGCTGGGTGCGGTCGGTCTCGACGCGTACGCTGCCCGGACGACGACCCGGGATGTCGAGGCGCTCGGATTCGAGGCAGCGAGGGCGATCGTCCCGACCGCCCAGCCGCTTTTCACCGGCGAGCCGTTCTTCGGCGATCGGGCCCGCAGCGTTCCCGAATCGATGGGATTCGAGCCGCGGCTCGACGGACCATATCACCCGTATCCGTGAACCGATCGCCGACTGGTCGAGCGGAGGTCGAAATTGTAACCAGCTACGTGTCTGTCGTCTCGTCAGTATTGGTATCAGTAATTGCCTCCGCGTGGTCTGATCGATTGGTATCGATGCAGATTTGCGCCTGACCGCTCGTGTCGTCGAAGACGTGGTGTTGATGTGGGTACGCCATCTCGACGGGGGCATCGGCGTACAGTTCGCTGATCCTGGCGCGGACGTTCGACTGGATCGTTCCAACCTTGTACGGCTGTTTGATCCAGTACCGAAGCCGAAGTAAGACTCCGTTGTCCGCGTGACTCTGGATTAGACACGACGGTCCAGCCGGATACCGAGCGGTTCCGACCCTGATGTCTGGACCGCCTTTAATTACCGGATCGATATCACGCGCGGCCCGTTCGGCGAGGCTTCTGGCAGTCTGGAGATCTGATTCGTAGGTAACGAGTACGTCGAGCGAGATTCGGGTTCGTTCATCCTCTGCGGAGAAGTTCGTCACGTCTCGCTCGCGGATGTTTCCGTTCGGGACGACGAGAAACGTGTTGTCCAGTGTGAGTATCTTTGTGTACCTGATCGTGATGTCGTCAACGAAGCCCCGAGTCCCGTCGTCGAGTTCGATCATGTCACCAATCTCGAAGGGCTGATCCGCGAGAACAAACACGCCGTTAATGACGTTCCCGACGATCGGCGCGAGAATGATACCCACGACGGCCGAAAACACCGCTAAGTTCAACAAAATATCGCCGAATCCGAGCCCAAGAATCGAACCGGCCAAAAGCACCGACAGCGCGATCGTTGCACCACGAATCCCGCCGATGATCGTCTGGGCAACACTCTGGCGGACGAACCGTTGGGCGATCGGTCGCCCCAAGAGCCGGACCAAAAGCTTCGAGATCCATACACCGAGGACAACAATTGCGATCGCAAGAAGCAGCCGGAATCCGGTGATATCAAGCAGTTCGCCAAACACCGACTCGACCGTTCGTGTTGTGGCTTCACCGGCACCAATCACGAGGACAAACCGCCAGCCGACACCAACCATACAGACCTGTCTCGGTCCCGGTGAAAAAGCGTTGCTGTCGGTGAGACCGTTCGACGCCACGGCACCTCCAACCGATCCGCAGTGGCAGTATTGCTATATATTTCGGGTGAGTAGCCAGTCGTATGTTTGGGACTCGCCTTCGACCACCGACAGATTTCACTGTCAACCACCAAGATGGCCCGAGTACTATCCTCCTTTGTGGATTCTCGGCGTACGGCCTCGCGGGATTGACAGCAGTCGACTACCTCGTCGATCATCTCGATCTCGAAGAGTACGGCTACATCCGTGCTGAGGGACTGCCGTCGATCACGCCCTTCGAGGCTGGGAAGCCGAGACATCCGATTCGATTGTTTTCTCGAAATGACCTTGATATTACTGTACTTGTTGGTGAGTTGTTCGTTCCTGTTTCACTCGGCGAACAGTTCGCGACCGATATTCTCTCGTGGACGACCGAAGAAGGGGTCAAGGAGATTGCGATCGCTGCGGGAATTCCCGTTCCACACGGCCCAGACGGCCATCAGACGTACTACGTGGCCACCGAGGATTTCCGTGAACGCCGGCTCCCAGCGGGTTCGGTCCAGCCAATGGGCAGCGGCTTCCTCGATGGAACGAACGCCGCACTGATCGAGCGGGGTATGGACACTTCACTCGGCGTCGGATTGTTCGTGACGCCAGTACACGCGATGGCCCCGGATGTCGAAGCCGCCATTCGGCTCGTCGAGACGATCACGACGGTGTACGATCTCGATGTCGATGCCACGCCGCTTCGTGCGTTTGCCGACGAGGTGACCCAGTATTACAACGAACTCGCACAACGGATCGAAGAGCGAGAAATCGACGTTCCCGAAGATCGAATGTACATGTAATCGGCTGGAGACTGTACTCGCTGAGTGAACATCTAGCCACCTTACATAACTTTATTCTATAATTTTGTGCTACTCGAGAGGTAGTAAATTTATTATCCGGGGCGATCGAACGCTCGGTATGGTAGACGAACTCCGACAGACCCTCGAACACGTCGGCGAACGGTTCAATCTTGGCGAGTACGAGATCGACGCGTATCTCGCGGTCCTCGAACATGGGGAACTGACGGCCAGCGAGATTGCGGACTCGACAGATATCCCGCAGCCTCGCGTGTACGACACAGTCCGAAGCCTCGCGGATCGCGGGTTGGTTGAGCTTCGGGAATCTCGCCCGATGAAGATCGTCGCAGTGAACCCAGAAGATTCATTTGGTGATATCCAAGCGTCATTCGCCGAGATGGTAAGCGAACTTGAAGCGCGCTATACCGCGCCAACCCGCGACACAGAGGCGGTGTCGCTCGTTAAATCCCGCTCAACAATTCTCCGGTACATTGAGGAGATTATTACGACTGCCGAGTATGAGATTGCACTCTCGTTGACCCCCGATCTCTTGCGCCGGTTCGCTCCGCAGCTCCGTGAGAAGATCGCCGATGGCGTCACGATCGAGCTATTGGTCACGCCGGCGAGTCGCGCGCCCGATCCAGCGGAGTTCGACTATCTGTCGGTCGCGACAATCGCCCGTGCACGTCGCGGTATCACGACCCCTGTGCTTGCGGTTGCCGACGGCGAGTACTCGATCTACGCAACGCAGGACGCGCTGCGAGATGATCAGGATCGATACGGCGTGATCTTCAACCGATCGGCGCTTGGCTTTCTCGTCTCCGGGTTCTTCGGAACAGTCCTCTGGACCACCGCCGAAACGCTTGCCGCAGACGGCAGAGATCGTCCGTTCCCGCGGCGATACGCGTCGATCCGGCGGGCGGTAAAAGACATCCGTGAGTTAGGCGGAGAGTTCTACGCGACCGTCGAGGGGCGTAATATCGAGACCGGCAACTCGATCGTCATTCAGGGTAAGGTCGTCGACGTGGCGTTCGAAGATACAGAGGAAGTTGCCTCGTTCACGGTGGAAACACCCGACGGTCCAGTTGAGATCGGTGGACTGGTTGCCGCCCTCGAAGACATCGAAAGCCGCGAGATACGGATCGGGCGCAACGAGCCGCCAGGACAGATCGATAACTGAGATCGACTATACCGACGATCATTCGTCGAATTCGAACAACAGCGCACCACATGCTTGACAGGCGAGAACACTCCGTTCTGGATGACCGTACACGCCTCGTGTCCCACCACAACAGTTTTGATATGTTGTCTCTGCGAGCGGGCCCGCACACGAGGGACACTGGTACAGAAAGGTTCGCAGCGGATGCGTTGCTTTTGCTGCGGTCTCCCGATCGACACCCCACTTGACGAGTGCCTCCAGCGCGGCAGTCTCGGCGATCGCCACTGGTCGTGTTAGCCACAGATCGTGTGGGCCGGCGACCAGTAGCCGATTACCCTGCACACCGCTTTCTGCGTCGAATGGAACCGCAGCCGCCGCATTGGCTGCCAACGCTGCATCGTCGAGGTCACGAAGATCGGCCATCCGATCGTTCCACGCCGTCTCGAACGCCTCGGCCAAGAAGAGATCGCCGTCCTCGACGAGTACACCCGCCTCGAACAGCGCGGTGAGTACTGCCTCGGGGTCGGTGTCGCCGCCGATCGAGTCAGATGGGTCGGCGTCGTTAGGACCGTGACCGAACGCGATTGGCAGGCGATCGGCGATCTGTGGCCCAAACTGTGGGGTGTACGGAATGACGTAGCCGCGGAGCCAGATGAGTGCTCCAGCAACTAACGCCACCGCGACTGCCCCAAAGCGAGATCGTCGAGCCACGAGGAAAGAAACAAGTGCAACGCCAACTGCGTTCACCACGGTACACGGGTAACACCGATTGTCACCTGTGTGTTCAGGGCGGACGATCGAATCGAGCACTGACATGTACCCCGCTATCATGCCGATCGGTTTGAGCCTTACCGATTGGGTACGGTCCATTCGGCAAATGTAGAACGTGAATTGATCGTCTGTCCACCATGCGTAAAGAACCCTACTCGAACATGTCGATAATCATATAACGAATATTCGTACGTTCTGTTGTCTGTCAATATCTTGCATTCAAATTAACTACAACAGGTGTAGTAAGTCATCCAAAGTTATATAGTGGTGTGAACTAACACGATAATTGTAATGGTCGATACTGACTCACCTAACAGACGGCGACGGACTGGCGTGTCCCGACGGCGATTTGTCCAAGCAGCGGGCGCATCCGGCATTACAGTCGGACTCGCCGGCTGTCTCGGGGGCAACGGAAACGGTGGCAACGGAAACGGTGGTAACGGAAATGGTGGCAACGGAAACGGTGGCGACGACGAGGCGGTTGTCATCACCGCCGATCAGAATTTCCAAGATATCGAAGACGAGATCCAAGAGGCGCTGTGGGACGCCGGGTTGGACAACGACATCGAGATAACGGTACAGGCAGGGGATTTCGAGACCGACAGCCGGCGTGACGCGTACACGTCTGCACTCGATGCGGGCCGATCGGACCCCGACATCTTCATGATGGACAGCGGCTGGACGATCCCGTTCATCGTCCAGGATCAGCTACTCAACCTCCAAGAGAACCTTTCGAGCGACGTGCTCGATCGCGTCGAAAACGACTACCTACCGTCAACGGTCGATACGGCCGTAGATCCAGATAGCGGTGACCTGTACGCACTGCCGTTTTTCCCAGACTATCCGGTCATGCAGTACCGCAAGGATCTGGTCGAAGACGCTGGCTACGATACTGAGGACTGGCAGACGACCCCAGTGTCCTGGGAAGAGTTCTCACAGATTGCCGCTGACGTCCAAGAACAGAACTCCGAGGAGATCGAGTACGCGTTCACGACGCAGGCAGCGCCATACGAGGGACTCGCGTGCTGTACGTTCAACGAGACAATGTCGAGCTTTGGCGGGGCATTCTTCGGCGGCCGGGAGAACCTCTTCGGCCCGATCGGTGATCGGCCGATTACCGTCGAAGAAGAACCAGTGATCGAGACGCTCCGCGCGATGCGGACGATGATTCACGGCCAAGACGACGAGTACGCCCTCGAAGGGTATGAGCAGATCGCACCGGAAGCGATCCTCCAGTGGACCGAAGAGGACGCCCGTGGCCCCTTTACCGATGGCAATGCGGTGTTTCACCGCAACTGGCCGTACGCGGTCATCATCAACGGCGCGGACGATGCATTCGGCGAGGACCTGGGAACGATGCCGCTGCCGTACGGCGTCGAAGAGAGCGAATCCGACTACGAGGGCCTCGGCGGCAGTCGCGCGGCCCTCGGTGGCTGGCACCTCGCAATCAACCCCAACAGCGAGGACATCGAGGATTCGGTTGCAGTGCTCGAGGCGTTCTCCGATCGGAGTGTCATGCAGCGGGTCTTCGAACTCGGCGGCAACATTCCGCCGATTCTCGACGTAATGAACGACGCCGATCGCGACGAACTCGGGACGATCGGTCGCTATATCGACTCACTACAGTACACTGGCGAGCGGACGGTTCCGCGGCCGGTCACCGAGGTGTGGCCGACCCAGGCGCCGTTCATTTACCAGGAGGTTAACGACGCGTACTCACAGACGACTGCTCCAGACGAAGCGATGTCGAACCTCGCCAACCAGCTCGAGCAGTCCGAACAGTAAAGTAATAAAAAAATCATTATCTTTTGGTACACGTAGACATGGCAACAGATCAAGACACTGCTGCGGTCGACAGCGACACCGCAACCGGGGGACTCCTTCGGCCCATCACCACATGGATGGAAAACCTCAGTGAGGAGGCGTACGCGTACCTCCTTCTCGCTCCGGCGTTTTTCTTTTTGTTCCTCGTTGCGTTTTATCCGCTCCTCGATACGCTTCGGCTCTCGTTTCTGGTCCAGGAGGGTCGGACCGCCGAGCCGTTCTACGGGATCGGAAACTACGTCGACCTGCTCACCGGTGAGGCACTGATACGAAGACAAGTACTCGATATCGCGTTTACGAGTTCCTTCCCGTTCATCGAAATGGGTGCACCGTTCTTTAGACAGGCGCTTTTTGTTACGATTACGTTCGCCGTCGTCAGTGTCGTGTTGGAGACGCTGATCGGATTTGGCCAGGCGTTGATTCTGGATAAGGAATTCCGTGGTCGGCGCTGGGTTCGCGTGGCAATCATCATCCCATGGGCGATCCCAGTCGTCATCCAGGCGATGATCTTCTACCTGTTCTTCCAGCCGACTGTTGGCTTCGGAACAGATCTGATGCAGGCGCTCGGAATATTCGGATCCACGCCGCTGAACACGAGCCGCGATTCGTTCATCATCGTCTTGGTGGCCGACGTGTGGAAGACCTCAGCGTTCATGGCGCTTTTGATACTCGCAGGGCTCCAGAGCGTCGATCGCAGTCTCTACGACGTTGCAGAAGTGTCGGGGGCGTCGACCTGGCAACGCTTCAAGATGATCACGCTTCCACTCGTGCTGCCAGCACTCATCGTCGCCATGTTGTTCCGAACGATGGACGCGATGCGGATCTACGGCGTCATCGACGCGACTGCCGGGTGTTCGACTGTCCCGTCATTGACCTGTGTCGTGGTCGACACGATCTTCCTGCCGCAGTCAGGCGTGATCGGTCTTGCGGCCGCTGCGGCGTTCTTCACTGCCGTCATTATCGGCGTGTTCATCAGTGTTTACCTGCTGTTTTTCGCTGATTCAGAAGGAGGGTACTTCTAATGGCAGCCGAATCACACTCAGACACGGAATACGGGCGAAGCGGCGAAGAAGAGCCAGACCTCGATCGCGGCCCGATCGAAGCGTGGGCCGCACGATCGATCAAAAACCCCGATCGCGTATACAAGGGGCTGTTCTACACCGCGATGATCGCGTTTCTGTTTACGACGCTGTTCCCATTCTACTGGCTGTTCATGGTTGCGTTGACCCCGTCGGGCAGCCTGCAGAACATCATCCTCGCGCCGTCGACGTTCGACCCCACGTTGCTCGCACAAGGTGACCTGACGATGGGAACGAACCCAGGCGCATTCGTCGAGATCTTCGAACGACTCCCGTTCCACCGCTACATGTTCAACAGCTTCGTGATCGCCACGATCACGACCGTTATTGTGTTGATCGTCTCCAGTCTCGCGGGGTACATCTTCGGACGGCTTCGGTTCCGGGGCAAGAGCCCGCTGATGTTGTTGGTGCTTTTGGTGTCGTTCTTCCCACCAGCAGCGTTCTTCCTGCCGCTCAACCGACTGTTTAACCGAAATATCGGGGTTCTTGAACCCATTCTCAGCGACGGAAGCCTCTACAACACGCCGTATGCGATGATCATCCCGTTCAGCGCGCTGTTCATGCCGCTGTCCATTTTCATCCTTACGACGTTCTACTCGCAAATTCCTGATGGACTGGAAGACGCCGCACGGATCGAAGGGACGACACGGCTCGGCGCGTTGTTCCGCGTCATCGTTCCGCTGTCGGCACCCGGCGTTGCGACCGCAGGGGTACTCACGTTCATCGCAGTGTACAACGAGTACTTCTTCTCGCGGCTGATGACCGATCCGGGCGCAGACAACTGGGCCCCGATCGTCCGCGGGATTCTCGGCTACCAAGGCCAATACGAGACACTATTTAATCTCATGGCTGCTGCGAG